>CAZLDA010000554.1:0-3155 GCA_964557875.1 uncultured Pseudomonadales bacterium
TGGCGGCGTGGGCGAAAGTGATGGACCTCGACCGATTCGACCTCAGGTAAGGAAGCAGCACGCGGGTCATCCCATTGGATGGCCCGCGCGTTTGCAGTGAGAAGTGTGGCTGCGTCCGCGGCAGCAGAAGTGATAGCGTGGCAAGATCGTGCTGGCAAATGAAAGGAGCCGATCTTGCTGCGCAACGCCATCCGGGCACTCGTGACGCTGACGATCTCGATCTGCTTTGCGATGCCGCCCGCGTGGGCGGCTAGTGCATCCACCACGGTCATGTACTTCTACTGCTACGGACCTCAGACGAAAGCCGGCGACCCGCCACCCGCAAAGGTGTATCTCAGCGGCGTGTCGGCGGCCGTCTACACCGACGCCGGTGACAAGGCGTCGAGCAGCGCGTTCCGTCAGTTCGTCTCGAGCAACTACGGTGCGGACTTCGAGCCGCGCTGCGAATACTCAGGCACCGAGCTCGCTGCGACGAGGCTGCTCAACAACCTGGCGAATCGCTACCACGACGACGCCGTGAAGACCGGCTGGACGTGGACGGAGCCGGGCGAAGCGGACTCGAGCGAGGTAGATCCGATCGAGGCGCCGGAAGACTAAGCTCGCTCATTCGACCGCACGTTCCGCGCGCATCGTTGCGATAGCCGTCGCGTCGTAGCCCAACTCGCCTAACACCTGGTCCGTGTGCTCGCCGAGCGTAGGTGCACGATGTGCCGCACGTTTCTCCACACACGACAGCCAGATGGGACTCGCCACCAGCTCTCCCCGCCCGACCTTCAATCCCTCGACCGGCACGAACAGACCCGCCGCGCGCATCTGCGCATCGTTCACCGTTTCCGCTAACGAGTTCATCACGCCGTAGACGACGAGGTTCGCATCCAGCGCGGCGCGGGCATCGCGAAAATCCCTGCTCCTGAATGCCGCATCCATCAGCTGCGCCAGTTCGGCAGCGTGCTTCGCGCGGCTCGCACGATCCACAAAGCGCGGATCGTCGATCAGGTCTTCGCGGCCCAACGCCTTCATCACCCGCGGGAAGTCTTTTTCCTGTTGAACAGCAGCAAGGAGTATCCAGCGGCCGTCGCGCGTGACGTAGTTGTTCACCAGCGCATTCGGCGGGGCAATGCGATCGATGTGCTGGAAAGGCGGTGCCCCGGCCAGCGCACCGGCCATCAATGCCGAGCCGGCCCACGCGCCGTTCGCCATCAGGTTGCTCGACACCTTGCAGCCCTTGCCGGTGCGCTCGCGCCGATACAGCGCCAGCATCACGCCTGACAACAATGCCAAGGCGCTGGGGTGATCGCCCATGCCGCCCAGGCTGACCGCTGGCTCGCCGCCCTTCGGCCGCACTGCGTCCATCAGGCCGGTACGCGCCCAATACGCGGTTGCGTCGTAACCCGGGTTGTCCATCTCTGCGCCCGCTTCGCCAAAGCCGGTGACCTGCGCGTAGATCAGGTTCGGATACGCGCCGATCAGATCCTCGTAGCGAATGCGCAAGGAGGCGAGCACACGCGGCGGAAAGTTCGTGATCACGACATCGGCCCATGCAACCAGACGCATGAACACTTCGCGGCCGCTTTCGACGTTGAGGTTCACCACCACGCCCCGTTTGGAACGGTTGTCCTGCTGGAACAGATAGTCGAGTTCGCTAGGCGGAAACGGCAACGATTTGTGCACGTAGCGATAGGGATCGCCGATCCCCGGCGCCTCTACCTTGATCACGTCGGCGCCGAAGTCCGCCATTGCGGCCGCGCACGCGGGACCAAAAATGAAACTCGCCACATCGAGAACCTTAACGCCCTCGAGCACATTCTTCTCGTCAGAGATTCGTGTATCAGCCAATTCCCTCTCCCTCACCGACCGGGCACAAGGCTCGGATGGTAGCGCAGCAACACGAGGTACAGGCTCGTCCGTGGCCGCGTCCTCGCCTATCATTCGCAGCCCATCACCCGTTGCCCGAACAGAGACCACACATGCAGATTGCCGACGATCGCGTCGTTCTCATCCACTACACGCTCACCAACGACGCGGGAGAGACGATCGATTCTTCCGCGGGTCGCGATCCCCTCGCCTACCTGCACGGGCGCGGCAACCTGATCTCGGGGTTGGAATCGAAACTCGCCGGTCGTGTCGCGGGCGACAAACTGAAGGTGCGTATTCCGCCCGGCGAAGGCTACGGTCACGTCGATCCGGCACTCACGCAAACCGTTCCGCGCAGCGCGTTCCCGAAGGACGCCGAACTGAGCATCGGCATGCGTTTCCAGACGCAGTCGGATCGGGGTCCGCAGGTGGTGGTCGTCACGCAGGTTTCGGATGAGTCGGTGCGCGTCGACGGCAATCACCCGCTCGCGGGCCAGCACCTCAACTTCGCGGTCGAGATCACCGAGGTGCGCGAAGCGAGCGACGAAGAACTGTCGCACGGCCACGTTCATGGCGCGGGTGGACATCACCACTGAGACGCTGCGTCACTCATCGATCCCCAACGAGACATCTATGCCGCTCAATATCCGCTTCAGTGCCGAAGACGAAAAACTCCGCGGTGAGATTCGCGAGTTCCTGAGCACCGAGTTGACCAACGACCTCATCGATGCGAGCCGCCGCTCGTCGGGCATGTTCGTCGACAGACCGATAGCGCGCATCTGGCAGCAGAAGCTGAATCGCCGCGGCTGGGGTGCGGTGCATTGGCCCGTTCAGTACGGCGGCACCGGCTGGTCGCCCGCACAGCTGTTCATCTTCCGCGAAGAGTGCGCGCGCGCCGGCACGCCGAGCGTGCTCAATCAAGGCGCGAATCTGTTGGCGCCCGCGTTGTTCGCTTACGCGAGCGATGAACAGAAGGCCCGCTACCTGCCGAAGATGCTGACCGGCGAGCACTACTGGTGTCAGGGCTATTCGGAACCCGGATCGGGTTCGGATCTCGCGAGCCTGCAGACGCGCGCGGTGCGCGACGGCGACGAGTACGTCGTGAACGGCACGAAGATCTGGACCACGCACGCGCACTTCGCGGATCACATCTTCTGCCTCGTGCGCACGAGCAGCGAAGGGCGGCCCCAGCGGGGCATTTCGTTCCTGCTGTTCGAGATGAATCAGCCCGGCGTGCGTGTCGAACCCATCATCACGCTCGCCGGCGATCATGAAGTGAATCAGGTGTTCTTCGACAACGT
>CAZLDA010000555.1:0-3150 GCA_964557875.1 uncultured Pseudomonadales bacterium
GCCTGCGTGGAAACGTTGGCGGCTACGCGATGACACTCATACGGTTTGCCGTCGGCGGCGCGAAGCCGGGCTTTGGTGTCGTCATCGGTGACTGCGCGGTCACCTTTGCGAGCCTGCTGCGCCGGCGCGGCAAGACGCAGCCCCGCTTACGGTCGACGGACAGGTCCGTTACCCAGGATCGACGTCCGAGATCAGCCACAAGGTGGAGGATGTCTTCGCCTGGCTGGGCATGGTCTGTCCCATCGCGCCCGGATGTGTGATCGGCCTCGGCACGATCCTGGATTGCACCGGACTCGATCACGATGACTTCGTTGACCCGGGTGCCGATATCGCCATCAGCTTCGAGCGCCTTGGAACGTTGCGCTGCCGCTTTGCCGAACCGGTGGGCACGCTCTTCCCGAGTCGGTGGCCGTTACGTCCGCCATTGAAGAGATACCACGGCTCCGTCGGCTAGGCAGCCGATCCGCCGAGACCATCCGCGTTAATGGACGCCGTTCTGGCTGTGACAGAACTATGCCAACGTCTCTGATTGATACTCGTTCTCATTTTCATTATCATTCCTATTTCGCGCCGGGCGCCGAGCTCGACGCCTCGAGAATAAGTCACGAAGAGACACTCCAATGGCATCGGCGGCTCCGCGGAATTGGTTCCTCTTTGGCGCACCATCGCTGGCAGTTGCCGCGATGCTGCTGGGCATTGATGCCAGGGCCGAGACCGAAACGCCCGAAGTGATCGAGATAACCGGCAAGCAGGGCAGCTACAGCATCGACGACATCTCGAGTGCGACGAAGACCGACACGCCGTTGCTCGATGTGCCGCAATCCGTATCGATCGTGACGCGGCAACTGATCGATGATCTTGGTATGCGTTCGATGGCCGACGTCGTACGTTTCGTGCCCGGCGTCCAGATGGCGCAAGGCGAGGGTCATCGTGATGCGCCGGTCATGCGCGGCAACGCATCGACCGCCGACTTCTTTGTCGACGGCATCCGCGACGACGTGCAGTACTACCGAGATTTATACAACGTCGAACGCGTCGAAGTGCTGAAAGGCCCGAACGCGATGATCTTCGGTCGTGGGGGTGGCGGTGGTGTGATCAACCGCGTCACCGAACAAGCCGACGGCCGCACCGAACGCGAGCTGACACTGACCGCCGGCGAGTACGGCCAACGACGTGGATCCATCGATGTGGGCCAGGGCGTGAACGAGCAGCTCGCGCTGCGGCTGAATGGCATGTACGAAAACTCCGAGGAATATCGCCGCTTCAAGGACATCGAGCGCTACGGCATCAATCCGACCGCAACGTACGCGTTCTCGGACAGTACGCGCCTCAGCCTCGGATACGAATACCTCAATGACGAGCGGACCGTCGACCGCGGTGTTCCGTCCATCAATGGTGCGCCGGTGCCGGGTGTCGTGCGCGCGTTCTACGGCAACCCGCACTACAGCCACGCTGAGGCGGAAGTGAATCTGGCGTCTGCGAACTTCGAGCACGCATTCAGCCCCACGCTGAGGATGAACAACCAGACGCTGTACGGCGACTACGACAAGTTCTACAGCAACGTCCTTCCGGGCGCGGTAAGCGGCGCGAACGTCTCGCTCTCCGGCTACAACAATGACACGCAGCGCGACAATCTGTTCAACCAGACCAATCTGACGTGGGAGACGCAGACCTGGTCCATCGGACACACGCTGCTCACAGGCGTGGAATTTTCCCGGCAGACGACCGACAACTTCCGGAACACCGGCTACTTCGATCCCGTGGCGAACATCACGACGATCAGCGTGCCGTTGGCGGCGCCGGTGAGTCGCGCCCCCGTGTACTTCCGTCAGTCCGCGACGGATGCCGACAATCACTCGACGACGGATGTTGCGGCAGTCTATGTTCAAGACCAGATCGCAATCACCGAGCAGATCATCGCAATCGCGGGCGTGCGATTCGACCGGTTCCAGATCGACTTCGACAACAACCGCAACGGCGACAAATTCAACCGCGAAGACAATGAGACCGAAACGCGCTACGGCATCATCTATAAGCCGATCAACCACGTTTCACTCTACGTGAGCCGTTCGAACTCCTATCTGCCGAGTTCGGGTGACCAGTTCTCGTCGCTGGATGCCACGTCGCAGAGCCTCGAACCCGAAGAGTTCGAAAACACCGAAGTGGGTGCGAAGTGGGATGTCCTGCCGAATCTCTCGCTATCGGGCGCCGTGTACCGGCTCGATCGCGAGAACACGAGCGCGCCGGGCCCGATAGCCGGCACTATCGTGCTCACGGGCAGCCAGCGGAGCGAGGGCTTCGAGCTGGGGTTCGCGGGTGCCATCACACCGGTCTGGGCTATCGTCGCCGGATACGCGTATCAGGACGCCGAAATCACGTCCACCACGTCGGCCGCGCCACGTGGACGCGATGTGCCGTTGGTCCCTGAACATTCATTCTCGGTGTGGAACCGCTACCAGTTCGCCCCGCGTTGGGGTGCAGGTCTCGGAGTCGTCTACTCCGACAGCGTCTACGCGTCGATCTCGAATGCGGTGACGCTCGAAAGCTACACCCGCGTCGATGCGGCGTTGTTCTTCGAACCGAACGATCGTCTTTCTGCGCAGCTCAATGTCGCGAACGTGTTCAACGAACACTTCCACGACACTGCGCACAGCGACAACAACATCACGCCGGGAACACCGCGCACGATTCGAGCGACCCTCACGACGCGCTTTTGAAGCGCCTTTGAATACCTAAGCCGGAACCACGCCGATGTACTTCGCCGCCGGCCGGATGATGCGGTTGTTGATGCGGCTCTCGATGAAGTGAGCGAGGTATCCGTAAACCCGCGCCATCGCAAAAGCGGCGGTGAAGAAATCGGTCGGTAGCCCCGCCGCGCGATACACGATGCCCTTGTAGAACTCGAGATTCGCGTGCAGTTCGGTGCCGCGCTCGGCCATCCGCTCCGATATCCGCGCTTCGATGCCTTCGAGCGTCAGATACAACGGTTCCAGTGAGGTGTCCTTCGCAAGATCGGCCGCCAGTGCCTTTACGAACCGCGCGCGCGGATCGAGCACGCGGTACTCGCGATGCCCCATGCCCATGATCTTGCGACCAGTCGAAAGACACTCGTCGACGAAATCCGCAGCCTTTTCGGGGTCGGCTACCTCA
>CAZLDA010000556.1:0-1787 GCA_964557875.1 uncultured Pseudomonadales bacterium
TGCCACTCGTGCGGGCCCACGGTTCCGGCTTCGCTGCTGATCAAGCGATTGAACAGTTCGAGGTCCATCGCCGGCAGCAGCTTCGTGTCGACGGCTTCGGTCAATTCCTGGTTCAGCGTGGCGTGATACGCGCGAAAGTTGTCGGAAGCTTCGAAGATGGTGCAGTGATCCCACTCACCGAGCAGGTGGAACTCGTTCAGTATTTTCGCTTCGCGCGCTTCGAGTGCCTTGCGCAGCGACAGAAGGCTCGTCGGGTCGGCCGAAATGTCGCGCATCGCTGCGCTCGAGAAACGCGACAGCATCACGTAGTTGGGCATCGTGAAGTCTCGTCAGCTGCGTTCGAACGATCGAGGAATCAGGCGCCGCCGGGGCTCTTGCCGAGCAGCATGTCGACGAACTGCGCCACCGGCATGGCCGGCATCGTGGTCACCTTGATCGTGCCGCGGGCGCCCAGTTCCATCGCAATGCGCGCCATCACTTCGTTGGTAGGCGCCTCGATGATGTTCACGAAGTCGTAACCCCCGAGCACCGCGTACTGACTCGTCACGCGCGCGCCCATCGATTCCACTTCCTTGTTCACTTCGCCGAGACGCTCGGGACGTTCCTTCAACGTCTTGCGCCCTTCGTCCGTGAGATTGCTGAACATGATGTAGGTAGCCATGTATCCCCCCTCGTATGGCCTTCGACTGTACCCGCATCATCGGAAGTCGTCATGCTGTACCGGCGCCGCGATGCCGGACTACCATCGCGCTTTCGTTGCGGGATTTCGCCGATGAAAGCAGCGGTCTATTCGGGTCGCAGTCAATTGAACGTGGTCGACCGGAAAGTCCCCGAGCCAGCGGCCGGCTGGGTGCGAATCGGCGTTTCGGCGGTCGGCATCTGCGGCAGCGACCTGCACATCTTCGGCGGCATGTTGGGCGACGTCACCGGATTGCAGCCCGGACATGAAGTGGCCGGCGTAGTCGATGCCGTTGGCGAAGGCGTGACCCTCGCGAGCGGTACCAACGTCGCTCTCGAACCGATCACCGCGTGCGGCAAATGCCACCAGTGCGCCACCGGGCATAGAAATCGATGCGCCCAGCATCGCCTGTTTGGAGTGACCGCTCGCGGCGGAATGGCCGAATACCTGAGCGTTCCGGCCGACTGCCTGCACGTGCTGCCCGCCGACATCAACAAGAACGTAGTGGCGCTTGCAGAGCCGATGGCCGTATGCGTTCGCGGTGCGCGCCGTGCGCGGATCGCGCTGGGCGATCGGGTGGCCGTGCTCGGTGGCGGCACCATAGGGCTTCTGTCAGTACTGGCGGCGCGCGAGTCCGGCGCAAGCGAGGTGTTCGTTACAGCGCGCTATCCGCACCAGCGCGCGTTGGCAGAATCGTTAGGCGCCACGCGTGTGTTCGGCACGATCGAAGAGATGGTTCAAGGCGTGGGCCCGGAGTCGATGGACGTTGTGATCGAAACGGTTGGCGGCAAATCGGACGCGCTGACCGAAGCGGTGAGCGTGGTCGCCCGTGGCGGCACGATCGCGATGTTGGGGGTTTTCGAAGGTTCGCCGCGAATCCCCGGATTGCCTTTCGCCGACCGCGAACTGACGCTGGTCGGTTCGTACTGCTACGCGCGCGACTCGCGCATCGGCGACTTCTCGTATGCAACGACATTGTTGACGAAGTACCGCGCGCAACTTCCGGAACTGGTGACGCATCGGTTCAAACTCGACGAAGTGTCGCGTGCGTTCGAAGCGGCCAGCGACAAGAAGTCGGGATCGATCAAGGTTCAGATCGAACCCTGAG
>CAZLDA010000556.1:1887-3146 GCA_964557875.1 uncultured Pseudomonadales bacterium
CAATGGCTCAGGCAATCGAACGGATCAGGCCGGCTTTTTCCGCGGTTGATGCAGGCGCTCCGCGACGATTCGGAACACCTGCGCGTTCACGCCGAAGCCGACGTGTGAGCTTTGCACTTCGATGTGTTCGACGTCGGGGTTCGTATCGTCGATGGAAGCGGGCCACGACACCACGCCGTCGGTCTTGCTGTACAGCGCGGTTACGGGCACGCGAATCGGCGTGCGCTCACGGCGTTTGATCAACTCCTGCATCTGCGCTTCGGTCAGGCCAGTACTCGCCTGCATCAAACGTCCGATGCTGGTTGCACCAGGGCCGCCCTTAACCGGTGAGCCCAGTGTGATGACGTGCCGCACGAGGTCGGGGCGGGCGCGCGCAACTTCGCGTGCCATCGTTCCGCCGCGACTCCAGCCAACCAGGTTGACGCGTTGGCCGTGTCCTTTGTTGAGCGTCACTGCGCGTTCGATGAGCCGGTCGATCAGCGGCTGCCCGGGGCCGGTGTTGCGGCCAAGCCCCCAACCGGTCACGGAGTAGCCGATTTCTTCGAGGAAACGGCGCAGCACCCACGTCGAGGTGTCGTTCGCCATGAAACCGGGCAACACGATGACCGGACGGTCCTCGCCGCGCGGGGCGCTCATGCGCAACAGCGGCAGCATCAGCATCAATGCCGCGAACTCTGCGCCTGCCCGCGCTTCGAGGAACTGATACAGCATCGGCGGTGGCGCGATCGAGTGTCGTTCGGTACTCATGCGCTCGACGATACCCAAACGACTGACGCTTGTCCCCGAAACGGGCCGCCTTCCCGTAAACGGGCTGCCTTCCCGAAACGAGATTGTCGGGCGATACGGGTATTCGCGGGTGACATTCGCAGCGAACGCGGCCGATACTGCGGGCCGGTTCGATGGGAAGGGTCGAACCGGGACCGGAAGATTCTCAGTAGACGCAGTAGTAGTGGGGCGAACTGAACCGGACTTCAGAATATGAAAGACGACTCGAAAGATTTCGGGCCACTGACCCTGATGTGGACGCTGGTCGGCGCGCTGAACGACGCGATGAACCTGCGCAATCTGCGCGAGGAGTTGTACGGCGAAGCGGCGCAGGTTTTGCCGCCGCGCGTTGCCGATGTCGAGGTACCCACGCCCATACAGCAATTCGATCAGCCGCCTTTGCCAGACCGGTCCGTGCACGTGGAGAGACTCCGCGCCGACTTCGGTTAAGCTACCGAGCGGTCCGCGAAGGGGGAATCGATGGGCAACTGTCG
>CAZLDA010000557.1:0-3145 GCA_964557875.1 uncultured Pseudomonadales bacterium
CTGTTTGGTGAGCGTGGTCAGAGCGGCGAGGGTAGTCGCCATCTGATCCTGGGTCTGGCCCGCTTCCACACGGGTCTCCTTCATACTGGTCGCGAGTTCCTGTTGGCTGGCCTGCGAGATCGAAGCCAGTAGTGTCATGAGACCGACTGTAAGCAGCGTTCGTATGTTCACGGTTTACCCTTCTCGTTGGTTGCGTTTCTTGCGTGGAGTACGGTTCGAGTGGGGTTCGGCGGCAAGCGCCTCTTCGAAACGTTTTGCCTGCAGGGCATCGACTTCTCGGGAATTGAGTAGAGGAAATGTCCGGTGATGCTCGTTCGGCAACACTTCGAATTGCTGCTTCGTCATGGCGACTCCCCCCGAAGTCCAGTGCGAACCTACATCCGATCAACCGCGGAGAGCGATAAGGGGAACTACCGAAGCAGCGCAGAGCTTGTTCCGCACGACGTGATGCAGTCGGCGCGCGTGCAGCCTGCAGAAGCAGCCGAGCGAACCACGTCGCGGGCCGCCGCTGCGGTCATCGCGATCGAGTGGATTGCGGTGACGCTTTTGTTCGTGCGATGGGCGATGCGCGCGTATGGCTAGCGCGCTCGCGATCGGACTCGCGCGCCCCAACGAGCGGGCCGCGGTGCGCGCATTGATCATTGCGGGCCTCACGCAGCGATGGGGCGACTACCTGCACTCTGCGAATCCGGATCTCGAATCGTTCGAATGCACGTACGCGAGCGCGTCGATCATCGTGGCGAGACGCGAAGACGAGATCGTCGGCTGCGGTATCCTGATACACGAGGCGCCGCAAGTGGCGCGTATCGTGCGGATGTCGGTAGTGGACACGCTTCAACGCACCGGCATCGGAGGTGAGGTGTTACGCGCGCTGCTCGAACGCGCGGTGCAGCTCGGTTACGCGCACGTCGTTCTCGAAACCTCGGCGCACTGGCACTCGGCGGTCGCCTTCTACACGCAGCACGGCTTCACGCCCACGGAACAGCGCGACGGCGACCAGCACTTCCGTTTCGATCTCGAACGGATTGGTGGATGATCACAACGCACGATACTGTTCAGGCGTTGGGCGCTGGCTGACGATCTCAAAAAACCGGGGAGAAACCTGAAATGCCGACCGTAGAAACCGCGAAAGGTCCCGTCGAAACCAAAAAGCTCGGCAAGGTGCTGATGCACGAGCACGTGTTCATCATCTCCACCGAGATCGCACAGAACTATCCCGAAGAGTGGGGCGACGAAGAGAAACGCCTCGCCGATGCCGTGGTGCGGCTCAATGAACTGAAGCAGGCCGGCATCGACACGATTCTCGATCCCACCGCACTGGGCCTCGGCCGCTACATACCGCGCATCAAGAGCGTGGCCGATCAGATCGGTCTGAACATCATCGTTGCCACCGGACTCTATACGTTCGATGTGCTGCCACACTACTTCAACATGCGCGGCGAAGACTTCATGACGCAGATGTTCGTGCGCGACATCAAAGAAGGCATCACCGACACCGGCATCAAGGCAGGTGTCATCAAGTGCGCCACGGATGAACCGGGTGTAACACCGGCGGTCGAGCAGGTGCTGCGTTGTTGCGCACGCGCGCATCGTGAAACCGGCGTGCCGATCACCACGCACACGCATGCGGCGACGAAGCGCGGCCTCGAGCAGCAGAAGATCTTCAAGGAGGAGGGCGTCGATTTGTCGCGCGTAGTCATCGGCCACTGCGGCGATTCGGAAGACGTCTCGTATCTCGAAGAGATCATGGCGAACGGCAGTTTCATCGGCATGGACCGTTTCGGCGTCGACGTGCTGCTGTCCACGGAGAAACGCGTCGCAACCGTAGCGAAGCTGTGCAAGCGCGGTTACGCCGACCGCATGGTGCTGAGCCACGACGCGGCGTGTTATCTCGACTGGATTCCCGGTGAGCTGCCGCCGCCGATGATGAGCCGCTGGAACTATCTGCACATCTCGAAGGACGTGCTGCCGATGTTGCGCGACGAGGGCGTGACTGACGACCAGATCCACCAGATGCTGGTGGAGAATCCGCGTCGTTACTTTGAACGTCAGGGGGCTTACTAGCGGCCCGTCACAGTTGGATGAATAGTGCTTGCGCGCGCGCCTCGAACGTCGGGTGCTGAACTGCACATCGGCCATCACAGGCCAACGAGCGCAAAGAGGGGCATGGCTTCGATCGGCTACGACGCCGGCATGCATCGCGTTCGGACGGCGCGGTAATGGAACTCGACCTCGACACTGGCAAGTTGATCGTCTACGTCGCGGGGCTGCTGCTGTTCTTCGCGATCGAAACCGTCGCACCGGCGCGTTCGTGGCGCGGTGCGCGCTGGCGCCGCCTTGGGTTCCATGCCGGCGTCGCGACACTTAATACCGTGATCGTGCGCGTGCTTGCGTACGTTCCGTTTCTGCTCTGGGCAGTGTACGTCGACGAAGAAGGCTGGGGCCTGTCGCGCTGGCTCGGTCTGGTCGGCTGGACGGAGATCGTGGCATCTGTGCTCGTACTCGACCTGTTCGACTACGTCTGGCACCGCGCGAACCATCGCGTCCGGTTCCTGTGGCGTTTCCACAAGGCGCATCACGCCGACACCGCAATGGACGTTACGACGGCGTTGCGATTTCATCCAGGCGAGTTGCTGCTCTCGGCAGTCATGAAAGCGGTCTGGATTGCGGCATGGGGACCGACAGTGGTCGCCTGGTTCGTGTTCGAGGCACTCGTCAGCCTGTGCGCGCAGTTTCACCACAGCAACATCGACTTCCCGAATGCCATCGAGCGCTGGCTGTCGCGGGTGCTCGTTACTCCGCGGTATCACGCGGCGCATCACGCCGTGGACCAGCGGTACGGCAACGCCAATTTCTCGACGATTCTGAGTGTCTGGGACCGGCTGTTTCGCAGCTACGCACGTCCGGCGGATGACGGCGCTACGACCCGCGGCCCCGACGCGCTCGGACTACCGGACGCTCGGGAACTGGCGTTCTCACCGGTTGCGTGGCTCGACGAGCCGTTACGCCGCCGCAACCTGGATCTGAACCGCAGGCGTGCTCGTTAGCGATGGCGATGCGCGGCGCATCCGTAGTAACGTCCCCGAGTCAAGTGGGAGAGACACTGATGAAACGCATCGCAATCCTGCTGCTGAGCCTGCCGCTG
>CAZLDA010000558.1:0-3141 GCA_964557875.1 uncultured Pseudomonadales bacterium
GCCGAACGCGCGCATCTCGGTCATGGGCGGCGAACAGGCGGCGCACGTGCTTGCGACCGTGCGACGCGAAGGTGCGGCCGCGCGTGGCGATACGTGGCTCGAAGCCGAGCAGAAAACGTTCATGGACGGCATTCGTTCGACATACGACACGCAGGGCCATCCGTTCTACGCGAGCGCGCGATTGTGGGACGACGGCGTCATCGATCCGGCCGACACGCGCCGCGTGTTGAGTCTTGCGTTGTCGGTGGCGTGTCGCGAACCCCAGCACACGGCCGATACCCGGTTCGGCATCTTCAGGATGTGACATGTTCAAGCGCCTACTGATCGCCAACCGCGGCGAAATTGCGTGCCGCATCATGCGCACTGCGCGGCGGATGGGCATTGAAACGGTTGCGGTCTACTCCGATGCGGATCGCGATGCTTTGCACGTGCGCTCGGCCGATCGTGCGGTGCGTATCGGTCCTGCGGCGGCGCGCGACAGCTATCTGCGTATCGACGCCATCGTCGACGCCGTCGCGAAGAGCGGCGCCGATGCAGTTCATCCGGGTTATGGATTTCTCGCCGAGAACGCCGATTTCGCCGCAGCGTGCGGCGGCCTCTGCACCTTTGTCGGACCGTCAGCAGAGGCAATTCGTGCGATGGGATCCAAGATCGAGGCGAAGCGCATCGTAGCCGCCGCCGGAGCGCCGGTTGTACCCGGCTATCTCGGTGATCAGGATCCGGTGATGCTTGCGGCGGCAGCCGAGGAAATCGGTTATCCGCTGTTGATCAAAGCGTCGGCCGGTGGTGGCGGAAAAGGCATGCGGGTGGTGCGCTCATCGCGCGACTTCGCGAATGCACTAGCGGCCGCGCGGCGCGAATCGAAGGCGGCGTTCGGCGACGACACGGTGCTGCTGGAGAAGTATCTATCGGCGCCGAAGCACATCGAAGTGCAGATCATGGCGGATTCGCACGGCCGCACGCTCTATCTCTTCGAACGTGATTGCTCTGTGCAGCGGCGGCACCAGAAGGTCATCGAAGAAGCGCCGGCGCCGACGCTGAGCGCATCCCAACGAGCGAGCATGGGGGAAGCCGCGGTGAAGGCCGCCGCCGCGATCGGCTACGAGGGCGCCGGTACCATCGAGTTCATCACCGAAGCAGGCGAGTTCTACTTCATGGAGATGAACACGCGATTGCAGGTGGAACACCCGGTAACCGAGGCAATCCTCGGGCTCGATCTGGTGGAGTGGCAGTTGCGAATCGCATCCGGTGAACCACTTCCGTTCGCACAATCGGATCTCACGATTCGCGGTCACGCTGTGGAGGCGCGCGTGTACGCTGAGAATCCGCGCAAGAAATTTCTGCCATCCACCGGTGTGTTGCCGCACGTCAGGTTTCCAGATGGCGTTCGCGTCGATGCCGGTGTAGTGAGCGGCGGTGAAGTGACGATGCACTACGACCCGATGATCGCAAAAGTGATTGCGCATGCCGCAACGCGAGAAGAAGCGATCGAGCGCCTGAATGCCGCGCTTGGCGAGTGCGAGATTGCCGGCGTCGAACACAACGTGGCGTTCCTGCGCAACGTTCTGCGCGACGAGAGCTTTCGTAGCGGGCTCTACGACACGGGGCTGATCGAGGCGCGCGGTGATGCGCTCGTTCCCGCTGAGTCCCCACACCCGACCGTTGCTGCGGCGCTGATCTTGCTCGACGCGCAACGCAGCGATTCGCCGTGGCAGCGCGGCGATGCGTTCCGCGTCAACCTCGCGCACCAGCAGCGGCTGCGGATGCGTCAACGCAGCGATACCATCGCACTCGATGTTCAACACGAAGCGCTCGGCTATCGAGTGACGCTCGACAACCGCACGTTCGCAGTCGACGCCGTGTCGGTCGGTGATCGCACCGTTGAAGCATTCATCGACGGTGAGCCGTTCCGTTACAGCTACGCGCGCGACGGCGACGACTTGTACGTGATGCGCGGCGGCGCGACGGAGAAGTTCAGCCTGCCGAGAGTGGATGCGGCGAGTTTCGCCGCAGAGGCGATGAGCGATGGACGCGTCGCGGCACCGATGCCGGGCCAGATCATCGCGCTGTTCGTGAAATCGGGGGATGCGGTGCGGCGCGATCAGCCGATTCTGGTGCTCGAAGCCATGAAAATGGAGCACACCATCGTCGCGCCGATCGACGGAACGCTCGAGCGCCTCGCTTTGGCCGTTGGTGATCGTGTCGTCGAAGGAACGGAACTGTTCCAGATTAGCTGACCGCGGCGGTATCATCCGCGCATGGCGCAATCACTCCCCGCTTTCGATTTCGGACTCGGTGAAACCGTCGAGATGTTGCGTGAATCGACGTGGGCGTTCGCACAAAAGGAAGTCGCGCCGCTCGCCGCCGAAGTCGATCGCACCAATACCTTTCCGCGAGCGTTGTGGCCGAAGCTCGGAGAGCTTGGTCTGCTCGGCATCACGGTGGAGCCCGAATACGGCGGCGTCGCGATGGGATATCTCGCGCACACCGTTGCGATGGAAGAACTGAGTCGCGCGTCGGCTGCAGTGGGTCTCTCATACGGCGCGCATTCGAACCTCTGTGTGAACCAGCTGCGCCGCTTCGGCACCGCGGAGCAGAAGCAGAAGTACCTGCCGCGTCTGGTCTCGGGCGAGCACCTCGGTGCGCTCGCGATGAGCGAACCGAATGCGGGTTCCGACGTGGTCAGCATGAAGTTGCGGGCGGTCGACAAGGGCGACTTCTTCGTGTTGAACGGCACGAAGATGTGGATCACCAACGGACCCGGTGCCGATGTGCTGGTGGTCTATGCGACGGTCGATCCCAAGCTGGGTCCCAAGGGCATCACGGCGTTTCTGATCGAGAAAGGGTTCAAAGGGTTTTCGAAGGCGCCGAAGCTCGACAAGATCGGCATGCGCGGATCAGACACCTGCGAGTTGATCTTCGAAGACTGCGAAGTATCGAAGATGCAGGTGCTCGGTAAAGTCGGTCAGGGTGTGTCCATCCTGATGAGTGGTCTCGATTACGAACGCGTCGTTCTGGCTGGCGGACCACTGGGAATCATGCGTGCGTGTATGGACATCGTGATGCCATACGTCCACGACCGCCGCCAGTTCGGTCAGCCGATCGGTACCTTCCAGTTGATGCAGGGCAAGATCGCCGACA
>CAZLDA010000559.1:0-3138 GCA_964557875.1 uncultured Pseudomonadales bacterium
CCGTCAGAGTCGACGTGTACGGGCTGATCAGGAAATCGACCTTTTCCTGCGTGATCAGCTTTTCGTAAAGCAGCGTCACTTTGGCCGCACTCGAAGCATCATCGTACAGCACGAGTTCGACGGGCCGCCCGAGCAACGAACCGCGATCGTTGACATCGGCCGCCCACATCTTCATGCCGCGTTGCTGTTCGACGCCGAAGTTTGCGATCGGTCCGGTGAGCGATGTCGTAACGCCGATCTTGATCGGCACGGCATTCGGCTCCGCCGCAAACGCCGCGAGCGCGATCAGATAGGTGGCGACGAACGCGCCGAGAACACGAGAGCTCTTTGCGGTATGCATGTTTCTTGCGATGTGCATGTTAGTACTTCTCGACATCTAGCTGGCGCTTCGTGTGCCACAACAACCTCACCAACTCGTATTCGAACGGCGAGCCCGTCTGGTAATACTGGAACGACGTCGTGCTGCGCGTGTTGAGGACGAGCAGCGTGTAATAGAGGTAGGTGTAGCCCTCGTTGACGTCGTCGAGTTGCAACGGATCGATGAGGTTGAAGATCTGCGCGTCGACGACCTTACCGGTTGCATCGCGCGCGAACGAAGGCCCGAACAGCGGCAGCACGAGATAAGGTCCCGTACCGACTCCCCAGCGGCCGAGCGTCTGGCCGAAGTCTTCGTAGTGCTGTGGAATGCCGATCGGCGTTGCGGGATCCCACAAACCCGCGACACCGATCGTGGTGTTCACGATGAAGCGACCGGTGGTCTGCACGGCGCTGCCCGGATGCAGCTGGAAGATCTCGTTGACGACGGTCTGGATGTTGTCGAGGTTGGTGAAGAAGTTGCTGATGCCTTTGCGGACGAAACCGGGAAACACGAATCGGTAAACGCTGACGGCGGGGTTCAACACCCACCGGTCGGCGTAGGAGTTGAACCGGAACATCGTCCGGTTGAAACCTTCCCACGGATCATGGATTTCGAGCGGCGCGTCGACGTCGTCGATCATCATGCGGCTGCGCTCGTAGTAAGGCTGATCCGGCGGTTGGCCGGATTGCTTCGACGGCGCCGTGCTGCAACCCGCGCCCGTCATCACGACGAGCACCAGCAAACCTGCGAGTGGTAGTTGGCGTTTCATTGTTTGAAGTAGTCCACGATGTAGGCGGTGGTATCGCGCTGCTTCAGATTGCCGAGGTGACCACCATGCGGAAAGATCTTGGCGCGCGTATCGAATGTGTTGGTCAGGAAGTCGATCTCGCCAGGCACCAGAATGATGTCGTCGCGGTTGTCGACCACGCCGATCTTACGTGCACTGATGAGGTAGTCCTGGATCGACTCCAGGCCCTGCATCTTCGCGAACTCGGCGCGGGTCTTTGCCGTCGTATTCTTCATGTAGTACGGCCACGCGTATTCGTGGAAGTAGTCGGTGAAGCCGACGCGCAGGCTCACCTGAGCGTAGTCGTCCATATTGGTGTTGCGCGTCAGGATCAGGTTCGCCGGCTTGATGAAGCCGTAGTTGGTCATTACGTCGGAGGTGAACACCAGCGCGGATGACGACAGCCGGAACGAAATGCCGATCAGCGCGGCCAACTCCTCGTTGCTCGGCGGATTGTCCTTGAACGCTTCGAAGACCAAGTCAGGCGAAAACGACACCGTCGTGGACTTTTTGTACGCGGCGCCAATCTGGTTGACGATCTGGTTGAACATGCGGTTGAAGTTGTCGACACCGCCCGGGATGTTCTCCAGGTAACGATCGAGTTTCGAGATCGAGTTGTAGATCTGCACCGACGGATTGATGAGCAACACCTTCTCGAAGTTGAAGGCCTTCTTCTCTTCATCGAGCAACGAAACGAACGCCGCGTTGGTGCCGCCGAGGCTATAACCGGTCAGGTTGAACGACGTGACCTCCATCTTCGGACCGATTTCGGCCCAGATCTTCTGCATGACGTTATAGATGTCGCGCGCGTCGTCGCGCTGTTCGCCAGGCACCATGCTGGTGGACGCGGCAATGACGAACGTCGGATACGTTGGTGACGTGATGCCGACGACGTGGAAACCCGCCTGATAAAAGGCGCGCATCAGGTACTGGTTCTTGTCGCTGTTGTGCGCTGCGCCGGTACCGGCGATGACGAAGATCAGCGGCGCGGGACCTTTCTGTGCCGCGTACGAATAGTCGAGCTGCGCGCCATACCAGAGCGCGTCGGGAATCTAGCGGCCTTCGAAACGCGGCAGCTTGCGAGTCTTGAGCGGGATGGTCTCCGGAACCTTGGCCATCACCGAATCGGGCGTGCCCAGCACGGTTGCGAGGTACGGGTCGGTGTAGGGGTAGTCGTATTCCGCTGCAAACGCGGAGGCGCCGAGGAACAACAGCAGAACTGCGGCTAAGCGAGACATCGGGAGTATCCCCAGGAGGACATTGTATTTTTTACAGCCTGGGCAACTTACCAGCTACACGGCGATAAGCCAACCGCCGCCGGGCTCGAGCCCTCAACGATCGTGGAACTGCCCCTTAAACAGCGTGTTAGACCGTCCGTTAGACGAGCGGCGGCAGCGACTCGATTCGATAGCCTGCTGCGACCCACGCGTCGAGCCCACCCTGCAGCGGACGTACCCGCCGGTAGCCGCGATCCATCAGGAGTTTCGCCACTTGTGCGGCGGATGCTTCGTTCGGACAGGTGCAGTAAAGGACGATGTCGCGGTCGCGCGGCAGACTTCCAACGTGCAGATCGAAGGCTTCGAGCGGCACATGCAGTGAACCGGGAATCTGGCGCGGTTCCACGTTTCTTGCCGTGGTCGTGCGCACGTCTACCACCACCGGCTCGGCGCCCTCGTCGATCAGCCGATACAACTCGTCGACCCCTATGCGGGCCATACGAAGCGCGGCATAGAAGGCGCGTCGTTCCCACCACTTATAGGCAACGTACGCGCCGAGCAGGAAGAGCGCCAAACCCAACGCATAGGAGCCGGTACTTTCGAACCAGGCCAGCGCGCGCTCGACCTGGGTGTTGAACAACACTCCGACACCCAGGCCGACCGCAACCCACAACGCACCGCCCGCGGTGTTGAACGCGAGGAACCGCGGCCAACCGAGGCGCGTGGCGCCCGCCAACGGCGGCGCAATGGTGGCGAGACCGGGAACGAACTTCGCG
>CAZLDA010000560.1:0-3138 GCA_964557875.1 uncultured Pseudomonadales bacterium
CAATTCGAGTCGGCGCGCCGCAATGGAGTCGTCAGGGCAGCGGTGGGCGACGCACGGATTGCCATGATCGACGCCGCCGACATTGCGGCGGTCGCGGCGCGCCTGCTGAGCGGTGAGGCGGTTCGCACCGGTCGAACCTTACGGCTCACCGCTGGAACCGCGGTTGGGTACTCGGATGTGGCTTGCGAACTGCAGCGCCGGTTCAATCGCCCCGTGAGTTACGTGCCGCAATCGATCGACGCCTTGCGCGAGCAATTGACTCAGGCCGGCCAGCATCCCTGGCATGTCGAACTGCTTTGTCAGTTCAATCGCGCGTTCGCCGCCGGATTGGCCGAGGCGGTGAGCGACGACGCGCAGCAGGTGCTCGGCCGACAGCCGCGTTCGCTCGCGACATACCTCGATGACGCGCTGGCGGGTGACACGGGTCCTGCAGGCGAGGATCCGTTTCGCAGCTGATGGCGATTGGACCCGGCACACCTGTCCCCCGCATAGTTGCGCCTTCGAAAACCCGCCGCTGAGCGGTTGAAGGACCAAGGCCACAGATGCAGGCAAGAGACATCAACACACCGCGCCGCGTCGGGAAGAGCGCGCTCACCGTTACGCCGCTCGGCTTCGGCGCTGGTCCGCTCGGCGATCCGCGCGTGTCGGCAACCGCGTGCGTCGAAGCGGTGGGTGCGGCGTGGCAGGGTGGTGTTCGGTTGTTCGATACCGCTCCGGAATACGGCATCGGCCGGTCGGAACGACGACTCGGCGTTGCTTTGGCGGAAAGTCTGGCGGCAGTGGGCGAGCGTGCGGCGTATGCGCTCAACACCAAGGTCGGCCGCACGCTGGAGCCGGAGCCGGTGCGCAACGAAGCGAACAGGAGCGTCTCACCCGACGGCGGCGTGCGCACGCCGCGCGATCCGCGCAGCGGCCATCGCGTGCACTTCGCTTACGACCGCGCCGCGATTGCCTCGCAGCATCGCGACTCGCTGACGCGGCTCGGCCTTCCGTACGTGGACAGCCTGACGATTCACGACATCGATTACGGCTATCACGACGACGCGCAGATCGACGCCGCGCTCGCGCAGTTGTCGCGCACCGGCGGTGGTGGTGCGGCGTTGCTCGAAGAAATGCGGGCAGGCGGCGCGATCAAGGCGATCGGCCTCGGCTGCAACCGCGAGATGCGCAATTACGCAACGTGGGGCGGCCGCCACGAGCAGCTCGTGGAACGTATTGCCGATCTCGTCGATCTGGATTTTCTCGTCGTTGCCGGTCCATACACACTGCTCGACACGTGCGCACTGGATCGAGTTCTGCCGTTCTGTGCTTCGCGCGGCATCGGCGCCATCATCGCCTCGCCGTTCGCCGGCGGCTGGCTGCTTGCGCCCGAACGCGCGGGGTACATGTATGGCGAAACGCCGCAAGCGGTGCGTGACAAGACCGCGCGACTCGAACAAGTGTGTCGCGAGCACGGCGTGCCGATCGGCGCCGTAGCGTTGCAGTTCGTGCTGGCGCATCCGTCGGTCGCCGCGGCAATCCCCGGCGCGAGATCTGCCAACGAAGCCGTCGAGGCGCAGCGGCTCGTACGCGTCGACATACCCGAATCGCTGTGGAGTGCGTTGAAGAGCGGCGGGCTACTCGACGAACGTGCTCCGACACCTGCGTGAGTCGTCCGTCGATGTCGCGAGATCGTATCACCGCAACGGTGTGACGCGTGGCATTGCTCGCGTCGCCCATGTCTGCCTCGTTCGCATTGGGCAATGGTCCTGCACTCAGCGGCATCGCCGCATCGGCCGACTCAGCCGAAACCGCCTCGTCGAACCCGGCAGGCACGTCCCGTCGGGTGGACAAACGTATTCCGTTGGCGCGTTCTACACGTCGTCGCCGGTCGACGACTCGAAGCGCACGGTTGCGCTTGCGCTCGACCGGATGTGGGGTCGGTGCCGGTGTGAGTGTCGAGCGTTCGAACTCTCATAAAGTCGACGTATTCCTGAATGTCATCAACTGCGACGAAGCGCCGGTCGATACGGGGCCGAGCCTCATACGCGGTCGCGTCGTAGGACAGAACGTCGACCCGTACGCGATCGTGCTGGACATGACCTATCGGTTCTGAGCGCGGCCGGCTGGCATCACAGTCGCGCGTCGCGCATAGTGGCCACCAGGGGAGACAAATTCCAAGCGGAGCAGTCCATGCGCCTCACTCAGTCGGACGCATCGTTCCTGTATACGGAATCGGCCAGCGGGCCGATGCACATCTCGTCGGTGTACGTGCTCGAAGGCGAACTGGCGTTCGAGAAGGTGTTCGAGCATTTCGCCTCGCGCATCCACCTGGTTCCGTCGTACCGGCGCAAGCTGGCGCAGGTGCCGATGAACCTCGCCCATCCGGAATGGGTGGACGATCCCGACTTCGATCTGAAGAACCACGTGTTCGCGCACAAGCTGCCTGAAGGTTCTTCGCTCGAGCATGGGGTGGATGCGGCGATCACCCTCAACGAACCGATTCTCGATCGCGCGAAACCGTTGTGGCGCGTGTTCGTGATCTCCGGCGTACCCGATCGCACGCTCATTCTGCAGATGACGCATCACGCGATGATCGACGGCGCATCGGGCATCGAGTTGACCACCGTGCTGTACGACTTCGATGCGAAGGGCGCGAACGTGGAACCGCCACCGAAAGAGCCGTGGGTGGCGCAGCCGTTGCCGACCAGCGCGGAGCTGTTCACGCGCGCGCTGCGCGATAACATGACGCGACTCGCCAACAGTTCCCCTATGGCGGCGTTTCGTAACGTGGCCGAACAGGAAGCGCTGTTGCGCAAGGCGTTCGGCGTGTTTTCGAGATTCGCATCGCGGCCGGCCGTAACCGCGCCGTTCAACGCGGGCATGGTCGGCCCCACGCGCAAGTTGCGCTGGATGAAGCGGCCCTTAAGCGAGATTCGCGAGATTCGCCGTGGGCTCGGCGGAACGATCAACGATGTAGTGCTCACGGTCGTTTCCGAAGCGGTGGCACGCTATCTGAAGGAACACGGCGAGCGGGTGGACGGTGCGCACCAGCAGCGAGATCTGCTTCTTGAGCAGCACCGGCACCAGCCGGTTCTTGGGGCCGCCGGCGGCCAGAGCGTCGTCGAGCGACGCGAGGGCTTCTTCGCCGCGGGCCAA
>CAZLDA010000561.1:0-3137 GCA_964557875.1 uncultured Pseudomonadales bacterium
AGGTCTTCAGCTTCACGCGCACGCCGAACGCGAGGTAGCCGCGCCGGCGCAAGCGGCGCCCGACATCGTCCGCAGACCGGTGCAGATGCAGCACGATGTCGGCGCGGCGATGCACGTCGCGCGAAAGCGTGCGGTCCGAGCCGATGCTCTTCGAGCGGCGCGATATTGCAACCTCGCGCGGATCTTCGCCGTGCGACAACGCGAAGAATCGGCTGCCGACGCCTCCCAGTTGCTCATCGAGATACTCCGGTTCCGCCGCCGCAATGTCGCCGATCGTGTTGAACCCGAGCGCAATGAGGCGCTTTTGTGTTTTCGGACCGGCACCCCAGAGTCGCGACACCGGAAGCCTCGCAAGCCACGCCTCGGCTTCGCGCGGCGGCACCACTACGAGCCCGTCAGGCTTGCCAAAATCGCTGGCCACCTTTGCGACGTATTTCGTGCCGGAAACGCCTACCGACGCGATCAATCCGGTGGCTTCTCGCACCGCATCTTTCACCTTGCGCCCGATCGCGGCGGGGTTGCCGAAGAGATGCTCGCTGCCCGACATGTTCAGAAATGCCTCGTCGAGACTCAGCGCTTCGACCTCCGGCGAGAAATTGCCGAACACCTTCATCACCTGCTCGGAGATCTCGGTGTAGCGGTCGAAACGCGGCGGCACGATCAACGCGTCAGGGCACAGCTTGCGCGCCTTCATCATCGGCATCGCGCTATGCACGCCATACGGGCGCGCCTCGTAGCTGGCCGTCAGCACTACGCCACGGTTGCTGTTCGGACCGATGATCAGCGGCCGGTTCCGCAACGAAGGATCGTCGAGCTGCTCGACGGCGGCATAGAACGCGTCCATGTCCGCGTGCGCGATGATGCGAGGCCAGGTGCGGTGCATCTAGTGGTACCGCCGAACGCTACGTCGTAGACGGTGCGCTGCGCGCGCGTTGATTGGTCCAGATGCTCTTCACGTACGCGATCACGAGCCCGGCGCGTTGCTGGTTACGTTGGCTTTGCGAACCCCAGGCCGCGTTGCCGCAAACGATCCCGCACTGCCGCGCTCGCGCTCTCTCGAAACGTGCGGCGATCAGCGCGGCGTGCACACCACGCGAGCGAAATGCCGGTAGCACGGCTGCCGCAGCGAGATAGCCGATGTCGTCGTGAATCGACAATACCGCGGCGCCGGCCGGTTCTCCGTCGACGCGCGCGAGAAACAGGTGCCAGTCGGCAACGTCGCGCCAGAAGTTCTGGTTGCGCCGCAGATTGGCGAGCATCGCAGGACTCTGGTCGAAGCCGATGTTCATCGTGTCGAGAAACGTGTCGAGCTCGCCGCGCGAGACTTCGCGCACGTCCATCTCGTTCAGCCGCACCTCGGGCACCGGCTGGGCAACCATCGCGGCCGAGTACGTTTCTACACGGAAATCCGCAGCAACCAGCGCATCCGTAACGGCGATCGGAAGATAGGGCGGCACGGTCACCCAACAAGGCTGCTCAGTGGCGGCATAGAACGCGAGCACCTCCGGCAACAATGCAGGATCATCCAGTCCATGCACGCTGTTCATCAAACCGTTCTGCGGCAGGAACGGAACCTTGGTGGCAACGGCAGCACCACATCGCAGAATCTGCGTGCCCATCGGATTGCCGGGGCCGCTGTATCTGGCGATGAGGTACTCCACCGCGGCTTCTTCGATGCGGCGGCTCAGCGCCGGCGTGGTCGCAAGCATCGTTACGCTCCCGCAGCTACGGCGCTACGCACGCGCGGCACCACCTGCGTCGCGAACGCTGCGAGACTCGCGGTCATGTCCTGCGGCCGGATGCCCGGTGGAACGCCCCAGGTAACGATGTCGGTGATGCCGTATGTCTTGATGAACGTCACCAGTTCTGCAACGCAGTGATTCACGTCGCCGACGATCCACGATTGTGGAATCTGCGTGTCCGCAGTGCCGAACGTCTGCTTCGACTCCTGAAAGAAACGGTTGTACAGCCGCATCCGATAGCGCTCGGCTTCGCGCACCATCGGCCAGTCGCGCTCGCGATCGTCCGTAACGAGGCAGCCGCGAATGATGCCGACGCGATACTTCGACACATCGTCGTCCGCTTTGCGCAACGCGTCGTGCCACGGATCGAGCACCTGATCGCGCGCACCTTGCGGGAGGAAGTGGGTACGGTGTTTCGCGGCCCGAAGCGCGCCGCCTTTTGCCATAGCGGCCAGCCACAGGGGCGGCCCGCCCTGCTGCACATAGCCCGGTGTGATGCGAACGTCGTCGAACTGATAACGCTTGCCGTGAAAGCTGAACTTCTCGCCGGTGAAACATCGCTTCAGCACCTCGACGCCCTCGTCGGTGAACGACACACGCCGCGACACAGGCATGCCGAAGCCGCGAAACTCGTGCGGCGCGTAACCCATGCCGCAGCCGATCTCCACACGTCCGTTCGACAGGTTGTCGAGCACTGCCAGGTCTTCCGCGAGGCGAATCGGATGGTTGAACGGCAGCAGGCAGATGTCGGTGTTGAAACGAATGCGTTTGGTGCGCGCGGCCATCGCACCGGCGATCGGCACCCACGACGGCAGATACCCGTCTTCGACGAAGTGATGTTCGGTGAACCACGCCAGGTCGAGGCCGAGCCCGTCGAGCCACTCCACCTGTTCGAGAATCGCCGCGTACAACGAGGGGTTGTCCATCCCCGACTCGGGCGGATTCCGGAAGTCGTAAGCGACGCCGAAGCGCAACGGGTGTGTCACCGCCATCTCCCCTGTTCCTCGCTGCGAATATTCCTCGTTGCGAACGATGCCATTTCGAGTGCGGCTTGTCCCGCGCTTGCGCTGCAGACACACTGCCGCGACACAATCGGTTGGACCCGATGATGATTCGATTCGGCACCCTCGGCGCCGCTGCGATCACGCCGCGCGCACTGATCGCTCCGTGCGTCGACGAGCCGCGCGCGTTCGTGTATGCGATTGCAGCTCGCGATCGCAACCGCGCAGAGGCGTTTGCCACATACGCCGGCATCCGCCACGTGCTCGACGACTACCAGCAGCTCATCGAACATCCGAAAGTCACTGCGATCTACAACCCGCTGCCGATACATCTGCATCACGAGTGGACCGTCAAGGCACTGCGGGCCGGCAAACACGTACTGTGTGAAAAGTC
>CAZLDA010000562.1:0-3126 GCA_964557875.1 uncultured Pseudomonadales bacterium
AAAACAATCGCCGACGTCCCGCTGGGGTTCAGCTCGACAAGCGCTGTTAGACTGTGGTTCTTCACGATCACGTCACCCCGGGCTACGAACACACCATGGCGTATGCCGTTCGATATTTGATGCTCGCCGCGTTGGTCGGCGGCGTGCTCGGTCTCGCGGTGGTCACTGTGCTGCGCACTTTCGATCCGATGTCTACAGGATGGGCCGATGCAGTCGCAGCGGCAGAACCGTCCGTCGTGAACATTTATTCAAAGAAAGCGGTTCACACGCGATTGCATCCGATCTGCGAACTGCCCCGCTATCGTGAGCTTTGCGATGCTGCCAACGAGCCGGACCGCCGCCCACAGAATTCGTTGGGGTCAGGCGTGATCGTGCGCAGCGACGGCTACATCCTCACCAACGCACATGTCATCGCCGATGCGGACGAGATCCTCGTTTCATTTTCCGACGAACAGAAGACTTCGGCGCGACTCATCGGCAAGGACCCCGAGACAGACCTTGCCGTAATCCGCGCCAACGCGACGGATCTGCGCCCCATTCAGATGGGGTCATCGGACAACGCGCGCGTGGGCGACATCGTGCTCGCCATCGGAAATCCGTTCGGCATCGGTCAGACCGTCTCGATGGGCATCGTCAGTGCCAAAGGTCGCTACGGACTCAGCAGTCCATACGATGACTTCATCCAGACCGATGCGGCGATCAATCCCGGTAACTCCGGAGGCGCCTTGATCGATTCGAAGGGGCGGCTGCTCGGCATCAACTCGCTCTTCTACAGCCAAACCGGCGGATCACAAGGGCTCGGCTTCGCCGTGCCGGTGGAACTCGCGCTTTCGGTGCTGGAAGAGATCATTGCAGATGGGCGCGTCATTCGCGGCTGGCTCGGCATCGACATCGACCCGGTCCCTCCTCCCGACAACGGAGGCCTGGTGATCGCGAAAGTCGTGTCCGGCGGACCGGCCGCGAAAGTGGGCCTGAAGACCGGCGACATCATCGTTGCGATCAACGATCAACCAGCAACGGTGCCGCGGATCGTCTCGAAGCAGATCAGCGCTGCCGACCCCGGCAGCGACGTGAAGCTGCGACTGCTGCGCGACGGAGCGCCGTTGGAATTGCATGTAACTGCGGGCGTGCGCCCGCCGCCCGCACCATAGTCACAAACACGCAGTGTCAGGCGTTGTGATCGAATCCGCGCATGCGCGCCCGTGCAGAAAGCGCGTGTGCGGTGAGTCCTTCGCCAATCGCCAGCGTCGATGCAACGCGCCCGAGCGCTTCTGCGCCTTCTACCGAACATCGAATCACCGACGAGCGTTTCTGAAAATCGTAAACGCCGAGTGGTGAGGCGAATCGAGCCGTACCGAATGTCGGCAACACATGGCTCGGCCCTGCGACGTAATCGCCAAGCGCTTCGCTGGTGGATACTCCGACAAAAATTGCGCCGGCGTGCCTGACGGACGGCAACAGCGCATCGGGATCTGCCACCGCGAGTTCCAGATGTTCCGGCGCAACACGATTCGAAATTGCGACCGCTTCGTCGAGGTCGCGCGTGAGAATCAACGCGCCGCGCTGCTGCAACGAACGCGCGATCGTGTCGCGGCGAGGCATGCTCGGCAGCAGCCGTTGCATCGACGCGTGCACTGCTTCCAGATGCTCCGCGTTCGGTGTCAGAAGGATCGCTTGCGCCGCCGCGTCATGCTCGGCTTGAGAGAACAGATCGAGCGCAAGCCAGTCGGCATTCGCAGAGCCATCCGAGATCACCAGAATCTCGCTGGGTCCGGCAATCACGTCGATACCAACGGGGCCGAATACGAGTCGCTTCGCCGCAGCGACGAACGCACCGCCCGGCCCAACGATTTTGTCCACGCGCGGAATCGTTCGTGTTCCGAAGGCAAGCGCCGCAATCGCCTGCGCGCCGCCGACACAGAACACACGACTGACACCGGCGATGTGCATCGCCGCGAGTACCAACGGACTACGCATGCCGTCCGGCGTCGGCACAGTTACGACAATCTCTTTCACGCCGGCGACCGCCGCAGGAATCGCCGTCATCAATACCGTCGATGGGTATGCCGCCTGCCCCCCGGGCACGTAAATGCCGACGCGATCGATCGGTGTCACTCGATTACCGAGTCGATTGCCGAGTGAGTCGGCAATTTCGAAGCTGTCCTGAAGTTGAGCTTCGTGGAACACGCGAATTCGCTGTGCGGCCTCTTGCAAAGCACCGCGTTCCGATTCGGGTAGTGCGCGCGCGCTAGCAGCCAGTTCGTCGGGATCGAGCTCGAGTTCGGCGACGCTCGCACAAGACAACCGATCGAACCTTTGGGTGTACTCGAGCAGCGCGGCATCACCGCGCTTTCGAACCGCGTTGACGATGTCGCGCGCTGCGCGCGTCACCGTGTCTTCCTCCGACACATCCCATGCGGTCAGCGCCGTAAGCGCGGCATCAAAATCCGCGTCGCTGCTCGACAGTCGACGCACAATGTCAGCCACGACCGGACTTCCGCGATTCGACGACGGCTTCCAGGCGCTTCAAGAGCGACTCGATCTCGTCGAAGCGCATCTTAAGCGACGCGCGATTCACGATGACTCGCGCGCTGACGTTTGCAATCACGTCGCGCGCTTCGAGCCCGTTGGCCACGAGCGTATTGCCGGTTTCGACGATGTCGACGATGCAATCGGCCAATCCCATCAGTGGTGCGATCTCCATGGCACCAGACAGCCCGATGATCTCCACCTGGCGACCCTGTTCGGCGAAATACTGCTTGGCGATGTTGACGAATTTGGTCGCGACCCGGAGCGGACCCGTGCCAAGCGAAGTGCCGACCGGTACGGCCGTCATGATGCGACACTCGGCGATCTTCAGATCCAGGCGTTCGTAAAAACCCGACCCGCCGTATTCGAGCAGCGTGTCCTTGCCGGTGATTCCGATGTCTGCTGCGCCGTACTCGACGTACGTCGGCACGTCGTCACCGCGAACGACGACGAACCGTTCTCTGGTGCGCGTCTCGAAGACCAGCTTGCGGCTGCCCTTGATCGGTTCCACGGGCTCGACTCCCGCCTCGGCCAACATCGACAGGCATTCACTGAGGATGCGATCGCCGCGGTTCAGCGCGATCGTTAGCGGCTTTC
>CAZLDA010000563.1:0-3114 GCA_964557875.1 uncultured Pseudomonadales bacterium
CCGCCGCGACCCGAGTGATAGCGCACCGAGTCGAGTGTGAGTTGTTCGGGTTTCTTCCTGTGTGTTGATCGCGCCATGGACGAAGGTTAGGGCGCTGGTGCAAATGCCGATGCCGGGTCACGACCTCACTTCAAGTGCGAGATGTCGCACTCCCGTTCACCACGCCGCGCCGCGGCGGCTTCGACGTTGGACCATCGCCCCAATCAATCCCAGCGAGTTGAGCCGATTGAGGGGTTCGGTTCCGCACGTGCATCGCATGATCTGGGTCGCCGCAATCCCATCAACTCGATCTCATCAATCCCGCAGCTCTCATTGAATTGGGCCATGGTCCAAAACCCGGCTAGGGCGCAACGCCCCAACCGACGCGACAGATCCCAAGACGCGAACGCCGATCGCATCTCCACCCATCATTAACAAACCCTGCCCGTCCGAACGCGTCGACTCGGCCGGTCGAGCCGCGAACCAGTCCACCAAAGCGACGAGTCGACCTGAATCGCGACAACCCTCGAACCGCGCCAACCAACGTTCACAATGGAAGCCGTCAGATCGGCGGTTCGCCGCGTTTGCCGGTGAGCAGCCAGCGAACCATCGGCAGGTGCTGCCGTCCGAAGTAGATGTCACCTTTGATGACGTAGGCCGGCACGTCGAAGATGCCAGCTCCGCGTAGTCCCGCCACGGCTGCTTCGTACGAAGCGCGGCCTTCACCTCGCGCGTGTTCCTTGAAGCGCGACGCATCGACGCCGATTTCCTGCAGCAACGTTGCGATCCCGTTCGCGTCGTCGAGCGCCAGGCGCTCGCGCCAGTATCGTTCGAACACTGCAGTCAGATACGGCCGCAGTGCACGCGGCGCGTGCTGCTTGACCCACAGCAGCCCGATACTCGCGATCGAGACATCCGGATTGCGGTACAGATCGCCCAGCTCGAGGCCATACACGCTCGCGTAGCGGCGCAGGTCGCGTTCGTAGTAGTGCGCACGAATGCGCCGGTGACGCGTGCCTCGATCTTCGTTCGGTTGTTCCGGTTGTGGACGCGACATGGCCGAGACCTGCACCGGCCACCAGTCGAACGACATGCTGAGTTCGTCTTCGAGCGCGAACGTCGGCTGCAGCGCGAGATAGGCTTTTGGATTCTTGAAATCGATGCATACCGCCGGCGCATCGCCGATGGGGCTTGGCCACGTCTCTTCCACTGCCTCGCTCACAACGCGTGCTCTGCTTCGAAGTGCCGATAAGCGATGTCGGGCGGCGCGCCGCGTTTGCCGCTCAGCAACCAGCGCACACGCGGCAGGTGTTCACGTCCGAAGAACAGTTCGCCGTCAACGATGAAACTCGGCACGCCGAAGATGCCGGCATCGAAAATCTGCAGCTGGCGCGCGTCGTGCCGCGCGCGACCGTCACCGTTGCAGTATTCGGCGAAGCCCGTAAGGTCGGCGCCGCTTTCCGCGAGCACCGCTTCGATCACACGCGGATCTTCGATATCGAGTTCGCGCTTCCAGAAGCGGTCGTACACGCGATCGATATAGCCGCGCAAAGTCGCCCTGCCCTGCGCTTTCGCCCACTCCATCCCGAGCCCGGCGAGCGACGAATCCCAGATCTTCGTCGTTCCCCGCAGTGTGAGGTTGCGCAACGACGCATATCGGCGTGCGTCGCGGTACGCGTACTTCACACCGCTCCACTGCTGCGGTGTGCGATTGCTCTCCGCGACTTTGCCCTTCGCGTCGAGCCGCGCGGAACCGAGATAGCTCGGAATGTCGAGCGTCAGCGGACGCCAGTCGATCTCGATGCCGTACTGATCTTCGATGGCATACGCAGGGTCCTTCGCCAGATACGCGTACGGACTCTTGAAGTCGACGTAGAGGATCAGCGGTTTGTCGGAACGAAACGGATCGAATGAATCTCCCGTGGTCACTTCGAAGATCCTCTACAGGTTTGCCCGTTCAACCCAGTAATTCAGATCGCGTGCCGCGCGCGCCAGCACCACCGGCACCGACCACGCCGTGCGCGCAAGCCGCAAGTCGTTACTGCGACCGCTTGCATACAGGCCGGAGGCACTCATCCAGAACGCCACCGAACGCATTGCATACAACGCATCGTAGTAGCGACACGCCGCCTCATCGATGGCGAATCCCGTGCGCGCCTCGTAGTCGCGGAAGAACGCTTCGCGCTCCACCAGGTTCGAAAGCAGCGGCGTGCCTTCGCGGTTCAGATCGCTCAATACGTACGCCACGTCGTACATCGGATCGCCCAGCACCTGTAGTTCCCAGTCGAGCACGGCGGAAATCCGATCGTCTTCGATGAGTAGATTGCCGGTGCGATAGGCCCCGTGCACCAGCGTTACCCTGTTGGTATGAGGTACGTTCGCCTCGAGCCAGCCCACGAGGTCCGTCAGAATCGGTTCCGGCGCGTGCTCCGATACCGCAATCAGCTCCTTCCACTTCGCAATCTCACGGCGCGCAAAATCCGTACCGGCGCCGGGAACGCCGAGGAACTCCAAACCGGCCGCGCGCCAATCGAGCGTGTGCAGCGTCGCAAGCGTTTCGGTGAAGCGCTGCGGCAAACGACGACGCGCCGCCGCGGCGCCATAGAACGCACGCCCTTCGCGGCCCCATGGACTGGGACACACGCCGTTCACCTTTTCCATCACGAGAAACGGCGCGCCGAGAATTTCCGGATCGCGTTCGAACCAGAACGGCTTCGGCGCAGGTAAAGCGGTTCGTTCCAGACACTGCAGCACGCGGAATTGCTGCTCCAGATCCGAAAGGTGCCGCAGCAGCGCATTGCCCGGGTCGCGGCGAAGACAAAGCCCCAACGTCTGCATCGAGCCGCGTTCGTTGAAGACCAGATCGAACAGCCACGTTTCGTGCGACCAGCCCACGGCAATACGTTGCACGTTGCGCAGTTCATGGTCGCGGGCGTCAGGGAAACGCGATGCCAGGTATGCGAGTATGCGCGGCTGCAGGGAATTGGCGTCGGCGCTCATTCTGCGAACTCCATTCGGCGCTCGATATCGCCGCGCAACGTGCTGCGCACGCGCGCCAACAACTCGTCGAAGCGGCGTTCCCCGAGCGCCCCTTTCGACGCGTACAACACTTCTACGAGGCGACTGAGCGAATCC
>CAZLDA010000564.1:0-3110 GCA_964557875.1 uncultured Pseudomonadales bacterium
GAAAGCCGAAGAATCGTTTGCGCGCGGCCACTATGAGCAACACATGGCGGCGCGAGGCTCGATCACGGTGGACGGCCAGCGTTTTCCCATCGACGGTCTCGGCCTGCGAGACCACTCGTGGGGGCCACGATACTGGCAGGCCATTCACTGGTACCGCTGGCTTCCGATGAACTTCAGCCGCGACTTCGCAATGATGGTGTCGATCACGTGTGCACCGAACGGTAAGCCGCGCCGCGGCGGCATGGTGCTGCGCGGCGGCGAGTACGTGATGATTCGCGACGCGCGAATCGAGTCGCAATACGACACCGACCAGTGTCAGACGAACCTGTCCGTGTGGGCACGCACCGACGAGCGTGAATACAACGTCAGCGGTCGTGTGATGTCGCTCATACCGCTTCGCAATCGCCGCAAGACGCCGGACGGTGAAGAACTGCTGACCAGAATCACAGAGGGGATGACCGAGTACACGTGCGACGGGCAGGTCGGTTTCGGATTGTCCGAGTACCTCGATCAAATCGTCGACGGCGTGCCGGTGGGAATGCGCACCGGCGCTTGAAAGACACCAGGAGAAAACGATGAGCTGGAACTATGGCGACATTCTGGACGCCGTCGGAGCGGCGGTGCCGCCCGAGAAGCCGTGCCTGATTCACGACGCGATGGACGACACGCAAGTCATTACGTGGGGTGACTTCAACCGCCGTACGAACAATCTGGCGCGGCGATTTCTCAATCGCCACGCACAGGCGAGCGACAAGGTCGCGTTCTATCTGCGCAATCATCCGGCGTATATGGAAGGTGTCGGCGCGTGTTTCAAAGCGCGTCTGACACACGTGAACGTGAACTATCGCTACGTCGCGGACGAGCTGTGGTACATCCTCGACAACTCCGATAGCAAGATCGTCATCTACGCTTCGGAGTTCGCCGACCAGGTTCGCGGATTGCGCGAACGCTTGCCGAAGGTCGAGTTGTGGCTGGAGGTGTGCGACGGCACGCCGGAAGTAGAGTTCGCGGTTTCGTTCGACGAAATGGCGGAGATCGGCGACGGATCGCCGCTCGACATCCCGCGATCCGGCGACGACATGATCTTCCTCTACACCGGCGGTACGACCGGTATGCCGAAAGGCGTGATGTGGGCGCACGACGACCACTGGCTGGCCGGTGCTGCCGGCGCCACTCCTGCGACGAACATGATTGCGCCGAAAGACATCGCGGAACATGCCGCGAACGTGAAGGCAGCAGGTGGTGGCGGCGTGTTGTTGCCGTGCTGCCCGCTGATGCACGGCACCGGTCTCTTCACTGCGATCGGCTCGCTTGCGGGAGGCGGCGCGGTTGTGACGATGGGCGGCGCCAGCTTCGATGCAGGCGTCGCGTGGACGAACGTCGCACAGCACAAGGTGACCGGGCTCGCGATTGTGGGTGATGCGTTCGCGAAACCGCTGTTGCGCGCACTCGACGACGAGCAGGGACGCTACGACATCAGTTCGGTGTTGAGCATCATCTCGAGCGGCGTGATGTGGAGCCCGGAAGTGAAGAAGGGCCTGCTGCGCCACAACCCGAAGATGGTGTTGATCGATTCGTTCGGCGCGTCAGAAGCGATGGGCTTCGGTCGGTCCGACACCACTGCCGACGGCACCACTGAAGTGGCGAAGTTCACGCTAGGCGCGTTCTGCAAAGTGTTCACGGAAGATCTGCGTGAAGTGAAACCGGGCAGCGGCGAAGTGGGCTTCGTCGCACGCAGCGGTGCGATTCCGCGCGGTTACTACAAGGATCCCGAGAAGACCGCGAAGACCTTCCCGGTGATCGATGGTGTGCGTTACTCGATGCCGGGCGACTACTGCCGCCCCGAGGCCGACGGGACGCTGACACTGCTCGGTCGCGGCAGCGTGTGCATCAACACCGCCGGCGAAAAGGTGTATCCGGAAGAAGTCGAGGAAGTGTTGAAGGCTCACGACGGCGTGCACGATGCGTTGGTGGTCGGCGTGCCCGATGAGAAGTGGGGCCAGATGGTGACGGCCGTCGTCCAGATGGAAAGCGGCAAGAGCGTAGACGAAGAGACGCTGCGCGAATTCGTCCGCAAGCGGCTCGCTGGGTACAAAACGCCGAAGCGAATCATCACCATCGAGAACATCGGTCGCGCCAGTAACGGCAAGGCCGACTACAAGGGCGTAACCGCGTACGCGAAAGAACAGTTGGGGATTGCCTGATGCCGAGCGAACTGTTCGATCTCACCGGTAAGGTTGCGTTGATAACCGGTTCCACGAAGGGGATCGGTAAGGCGATCGCCGAAGAGCTGGCGCGGCATGGTGCGCGCGTCGTCATATCGAGCCGAAAAGCAGAAGCGTGCGACGCGGTCGCCGGTGCGATCAACAAGGAGCTTGGCGCGGGAAGGGCGGTGGCCATTCCGGCGCACGTCGGGGAACGCGATCAGCTGGAACGGCTGGTGGCGGAAACACGCCGGCAACTCGGCCCGATCGACATACTCGTCTGCAACGCCGCGGTGAACCCGTATCACGGCCCGTCGAAGGACATTCCCGACAGCGCGTTCGACAAGATCATGAGCGTCAACATCCGCTCGAATCACTGGCTCGCGCACCTGGTGTTGCCGGAAATGGTCGAACGCAAAACTGGCTCGATCATCGTGGTGTCGTCGGTGGGTGGCCTGCGCGGTAGCACCGAACTCGGCGCCTACGCAATCTCGAAGGCGGCCGACCTGCAACTGGTGCGCAACCTGGCGTGCGAATACGGTCAATTCAACATTCGCGTCAACGCAATCTCCCCAGGCCTGGTCCGCACCGACTTCGCCCGCGCTCTCTGGGAGAACCCCGACAACCTCGCACACCGCACCGCACACGATCCCCTCCGCCGCATCGGCGAACCCGAAGAGATCGCCGGCGCCGCGGTATTCCTCGCCTCCCGCGCCGGTGCCTTCACCACCGGCCAGAACTTCGTCATCGACGGCGGCGCCACGATCGCCTGAAGGGGGTGGGATGGAGCTTCGGTGGAGGGCGGACGTGGGGGCATGTCGGTTCGGACACGCTCGAGCCGTCCTTGGTCGCTCAATCGCGGCCATCCATGGCCGCTCATGGTCCTCACCAACATTCCCCCACGTC
>CAZLDA010000565.1:0-3105 GCA_964557875.1 uncultured Pseudomonadales bacterium
CGTCTCCCATCAGATAGTCGAGTTCGATGCGGCCCTTCGCCGCGTCGAACTGCAGATCCAGCCGGGCGAGCAGCACGTCGAAGCGAACGCGCCGCGCTTCCAGAACCTGTCCGAGCGTGCCGTTGCCGGAGCGCCACGCCGTCGTCGCAGCCTCGATTCCGAGCGTCGTCTGCGGCTCGATGTCGCGGTCGAAGGCGGCGAGTCGTTGCGTGATGCGTTCGACGTCCCGGCCGGCCGCCAGCGCGCGGGATTGCAGGCGGCGCTCGCCGTCTTCGAGTTCTGCTGCGGCCGATTCGCTCATCGCCAACGCGCTTGCTATGTCGCGATCCTGGCGGTTGCCGCGAAACACCGGCAGGTCCATGCCCACCTGCAGCATCACCATGTCGGAGTAGTCGCGTCGATAACCGTAGCCGAACTCCACGCGCCAGTCGGGTAGACGTTTTGCCTCTGCGAGATCGACGTCGGACTGCGATTCGCTGATGCGCTGACGCAAAACAGCGAGTTCGGGATGCGACGGAAGCCGTTCCCGCAGCGTTGCGGTGGCGGGCAAAGGCGGGAACTCCGGCGGTTGCGCCGGCAACGAGCGATGCGCTGCGTCTGCAATCCAACGTTCGAGTTTGAAACGCGCCGCATCGGCTGCCTGATCGCGCTGTGCCACGCCATCGCGCATCCGTTCGACGTTCAGCAGCGCCGCGATGTAGTCGGACTGCGTCGCAGAACCCGACCGCACGCTTATCGCCACCGCTTGTGCCTGAAGGTTTGCCGCATGGAGCGTGTCGACCGCGATCTGTCGAGCAGCGTCGGCGCGCCAGCAGTCGAGCCATGCGAGCTTCGCGTCGCGACGTATCGAGAGAACCGCCAGACGCCGTTCGTCGGACAGCCGATCGGCTTCGCGTTCGCGCTGTTTGGCGCGCAGCCGGCGTTTCTCGGCGCGTGGAAATTCCTGGCTGACGCCGACCACCAACTGCGTGTCGCTGTCGTTGCTCAACGAATACGCATCGCGCGTGTCGATCGGCATATCGCGCACGCCGCCGAACAGTTGCGGATCCGGCAACTGCGCGGACGCCACGGACGCCTCGCGCGCCGCGCGCGCTTGCGCGTCGAGGCTGGTCAACAGCGGTTGTTGCTGTATTGCGAGATCGGCGGCCTCCGTCAGGTCCAGCGGCGGATTGCGCGTTGCGAGTGCCGGGTCGGACGCGTGCGCGGCAAATGCACGGCCGAACGACGCCACGCCGATGATTGCCGCGCCGATGATTGGAATGACGCAGCTGCGCACGCGGTCGCGCGCGCGCGAATAGGTTCGGAACCGACGCATGTGCACCTCGAAAATGACGTGAAGGAATGCGGCCGAGCCGCGTCGTCAAATGCCGCCGGAAGACCGGCGAGGTGCGTCACTTATAGGCGCAGGCGCGCCGTGCGTAGATAGAGGCGGTAGGAAACCGCGATCGGACCATCGGCCGCGGAGGACGGCGGTCTCAGTGGAACTATGAACGGAGGAAGCAGCGGTACGGGCGCCGCGACCATCGCAACATCCGGAACGTCGTGAGCGATGCGCTTCAGCGTCGTTTGTTCGGACGTGATGCCCGCGAACACTTTCTCGCTGACCGCGACGACTACGGTGCAACACGACGCGTCGGGCGCATCGGGCTGGGCGGGCTGCGCGGGCATGTGGTGTTCGGCGTGCGGACACTCCTCGACTACCTGGTTGTTCAGCATCGAGCAGATCAACACCGCGCGCGCCTGTGCGAACGGCGTGGTCAGCAGCAGTAGAACGATGATGGCTTTTCGGAACATGGGTATAGCTTAGTCGATCAGGGCGGCGAGAATGAGGTATCGGTCGAGATTCCTCGTCGCGTTCGGAAGCTTTGGGAACGGAAATGGCTCGTGCGAACCGACGGCTTTTTCTATTGCTCCAGCCACTCCAGTCGCGTGTCGGTGTGGAACTCCCGTTTGGGCGTAATCGCTTCCGGCTTATCGAGACTGCCGACGGCCACGTCGATGATCCCCGGATGCGCTTCGTTGACGCACGCGAGGTGGGTTCCGCAACTCGGGCAGAAATACCGCGTGCCCCGATCCGATGACCGTAGCGACGCGACCGAACCCTCGGCGTACCGGAACTGTGTCGTCGGCACGACGAGCCAGCTCACGAACGGCGCGGCGTGGATGTGCCGGCACATCGTGCAATGGCAATTCACGGCCAGGTAGTCGCCGGAGTCGATTTCATATCGGACTTTCTTGCAGAAACATCCACCTTTCATCATGTCTGCTGCCCTCTGTTGCGGCGACTGCGGGGGACTGACCAACGGTTCAGAAGTGGCCCATTTCTACCGGCAGGCCCGCGCTCCGCCACTGCGGAAATCCGTCTTCAAGACGGCGCGCATTGCGTCCTCTCTTACGCAATTCGGCCACTGCGTCGAACGCCATCAAGCAATAAGGCCCTCGGCAGTACGCCACGACTTCCTGGCCTTTCGGAATCTCTTTCAGGCGTTTCCTGATTTCGGAGACGGGCATGTTGACCGCGCCGGGAATGTGGCCCGCCGCGTATTCCTCCGGAGGGCGCACGTCGAGGACGGTCACCAGCCCCTTCTTTGCCCGTTGCATCAGTTCTTTGGCGGGCACGGGTTCCAGACTGTCCTTGCTTTCGAAGTAGAGCCTCACGAGTTTGTCGACCTCAGCCAGGTGTTCCTGGCCGACGGCGTGCAAGGCCGCCAACAACCGCACAATGCCGTCACCGGCGAGGCGATAGAACACGTATAGACCTTCCTTGTTCGCGACTACCAGACCAACCTGGCGCAACTGCTGCAAGTGTTGAGACGTGCTCGCAACGGACAGTCCGGTGAGTTGCGCCAGCGTCTCGACGTTCCGTGCGCCTTGTGCGAGTAGCTCCAGGATCTGTAGCCGTTTGCCGTTCGCCAGCGCCTTGCCGATGCGCGCGAATTGCTCGAACAGATCGCCCTTCGATGTCTTGTTTGACATGCCTCCGAATCCGAGTAGCGTATGACTATTCAATGATCTTGTTGAATACTAGATCAGTTCCTGATCTCGAACCAGCCCGAACAACCGGACCTTTCGAATTGGACCTCTTCCTCCTGAACCACGAGACAA
>CAZLDA010000566.1:0-3087 GCA_964557875.1 uncultured Pseudomonadales bacterium
ATCCTCCAGACCGTCGAGGAACATCGCGTCCTTGATTTGGTCGTGCCCCATGCGCAGACCCTGGCGCGCTTTTGCGAGCAGATACGGCGCGTTCGTCATGCTCTCCATGCCGCCGGCGATCACCACCCTTGCGCTGCCTGCACGCAGTAGATCGGTCGCCAACATCGTTGCCTTCATGCCGGAACCGCACACCTTGTTGATCGTCGTCGCCCCGCACGCGTCGGGCAATCCGCCGAGCCGAGCCGCTTGCCGCGCCGGTGCCTGTTTAACGCCCGCACTGACCACGTTGCCGACGATCACTTCGTCCACCGCCGCAGCATCGATGCGGGCACGTTCGACCGCCGCGCGGATTGCGTGGGCGCCGAGTGCCGGTGCGCTCAACGATTTCAGTTCTCCCTGGAAGCTGCCGATCGGCGTACGAACGCCGCTGACGACGAAAACCCGCGTATCACTCATAGCGCGCGCCGAACAGGTTGAAAGGCGCGATTCTAACTGCAGTACACTGCCGCCCGATATCAACGTGGCCAATAACCCCCTGGAGAATCATCGATGTCGGAGAAGGCACGGACTGCGGTCGCGATTTTCAGTAAGCACATCGGCACGTCCGATGGGCATAGCGAGTGGATCCAGGTCGACCAGAAACGCATCAACCTGTTCGCAGATGCAACGCTCGATCACCAGTTCATCCACATCGATCCGGAGCGCTCCGCAAAGCTCTCGCCCTACAAAGTGACGATCGCGCACGGCTTCCTGACGTTGTCGCTCATCCCGCACCTGACCAGCAGCATCGCGCCGCGCGATGCGCGCGCTTACGACGGTCTCGTGATGGGCGTGAACTACGGGCTCGACAAGGTGCGCTTCCCCGCACCGGTGCCGGTCAACTCGAAATTGCGTGCGGAGCGAACGCTGCTCGAAGCGGACTTGAAAGCGCCGAACACGATTCAGTTGAAACAGCAGATTACGATCGAGATCGAAGGCGGCAGCAAACCCGCGTGCGTGGCGGAGTTCCTGATGCGCCTGATCTATGCATGAAGCGGTGTGCGCCTGAAGTAGACGACGCTGCAATCAGACTTCCCCTCCGATTACACCTCTTTGAAGCGCGGAATCAGTTCAACGAAGTTGCAGGGTTTGAAGTTCACGTCGAGCTGGTTGTGCAGGATGCGTTTCCAGGCGGTTTGGCACGCGTTCTTTGAGCCCGGCATGCAGAAGACGAGCGTGCCGTTGCTCAACCCGCCAAGCGCACGGGATTGAATTGTCGATGAGCCGATTTCTTCGAACGACACTTGTCTGAAGAGCTCACCAAATCCTTCGATCGTCTTTTCGAGCAAAGGGGCGATTGCTTCCGGCGTGCTGTCGCGGCCAGTGAAACCCGTACCGCCGGTCGTGAGGATCACGTCGATCGTCGGTTCAGCGATCCAATGCGACACCACCGCGCGGATCTGAAAGCGATTGTCCTTCACGAGTGCGCGGTCGGCGAGCCGATGACCGTCCCCTTTCAGCAATTCGATGAGCAATGCACCCGACGCGTCCTGCGCCAGCGTGCGGGTATCCGATACCGTCAGCACGGCGCAGTTCAAGGAATGCACGGCAGGAGCGGGTGTTTTTGTTTCAGGCGTTTTTCTTTCAGGCATGGGATGCTCGCGATGTTTGCGGAACACAGTTCACTTACATTAGAGTACGCGGCCAAATTCTACATACATTTCAACGGCTTTTGCGCCGGGGACAGATCTCTCTCTGATGGATAACCAGCTCGCCGAAGGTGATCGGCTGTTTCTCATTGCTGAGAGCCTCGCGCAGGATTTCTCGCTATTCCCCTCCAGCGGCGCGACCGGAATCGAACATCATGTTCGTGGTCTTTTGTCGCGCGCGCAGATCGCACGACAGCTCGAACTGCTCAACAACCTCGACATCGACTCGTACATCGAGTCGGTGGTGGCGAAGGCGGAAGATCCGGGTCGGATCGACGCGCCGACGATCATCCGGCAGCTCGGCACGAAGGTGCACGATGAGCGCGTCGACGGGCCGTACTACTCCGCGATGGTCGACATGGACTTCGACGGCCAGAGCCGCACCGTGGCGTTCATCGCGCAAGACCGCTCCCAGAGAAACGGCGTGTGGGGGCCTCAACATCACCTGGCCGCTGCGGAACTGGTCGGTGAATGCTCCAAGCGCAACATCGCGATCGTGAGCCTGATGGACACCCCCGGCGCCGACGCCGAGGAAGCCGCTAACAAGGCGAATCAGGCGCACAGCATTTCCCGTTTGATCGCGGAGATGTGCAACGTCGACGTACCGAACATCGGCATTGTGTTCGGGTTGGGTTATTCCGGCGGCGCAATCCCCTTGGCGGCCAGCAACCTGATCCTGTCGGTGCGCGATGGTGTGTTCAGTACCATCCAGCCGAAGGGCCTCGCGAACATCGCGCGCCGGCTGAATCTGTCGTGGCAGGAATGCGCGAAGTATGTCGGCCTGTCGCCGTTCGAACTCTACGCGCAGGGCAACATAGATGGCGTCATCGATTATGCGCCCGGCGACGGCGACGACAAGCTCGAAAACCTGCGTCTCGCCATCGTTACCGGTATCGACTCGATCGAGGAGAGCACCAAGCAGTTCGTGGCCGAGAATCCGTACATCCTCGATCACTACCGGCACAACCTCGAGCGCTACCTGAAGCCGTCGAAGCGCCTGGTGGCGATGGAATCGCGCGCGCTGCTGCGCATTTCGAAGACGCCCACCGAATACACGAACGTATTCGGCGTCGCGTATCGCTACCTGCGCTACCTCGGTACGCGCAAGCGCATCAAAGCGACCACCACCAAACAGTACGGTCGTCTATCCGCACAGGAACTACCGAAAGGCGAATTGTCCGAACGTTCCGATCGCGAACGCCGTCAGACGTTCCTGAAATGGCTGCAGGATCCCGAGAAGGTGATCTACGACGACGCGCTGGCGAAGGCGTGGCGCAGCTACAACGAAAAGAAGCAGGCGATGGACGACGAGCGTGGTCGCATCGCGCAACTGCTGTTCGGCGAGCCGCGCAAGAATTACGAAGACGCCCGCGCGAATCTGCTCACCAGCGTCAGCATG
>CAZLDA010000567.1:0-3085 GCA_964557875.1 uncultured Pseudomonadales bacterium
TCCGGGCGCAGCTCCACGCAATTCGCGAGCAGCGCCTGCGAATGTCGCGGTGCGCCATAGGCCGCGAGGTACGAAACTTCGTGCGCGATGCGCTCCGGGTTCAGCCCCAGCACGTGCCCGAACACCTCCAGCAGGCGCGCCGGGCTGTGGGGCGCGCGCAGGTGCTGCACCGCCCGCAAGCCCGCGTCCCGCGCCTCCACCACGTGCACGGCCGCCCGCGCATCGTCGCCGCAGAACAGCAGCACATGGTCGCCCCGGCGTTGCCTCAGCACGCGACACAGATAGTGGGAACGATCGGGATCGAGCGTCAGCGAACTGTTGGGTGCGAGCTGCACGTTCACGTGCAGCCGCCGCTTAGCCATCGGACTTAGTTGCCATGGGACTTAGTTGCCATCGGACAGCGACAACCCGTCGAGCACTGCTTGCGTCGGCGCCGCTTGATTGAGCGTGTAGAAATGCAGCCCCGGCGCACCGCCATCCACCAGGCGCTGGCACAGCGTCGTCACCACTTCGGTACCGAACGCCTTCAGCGATTCGGCGTCGTTCTGATAAGCGGCAAGTCGGCTGCGGATCCAGCGTGGAATCTCGGCGCCGCAATTGTCGGAGAATCGCACCAGATTCGTGTAGCTGGTGATCGGCATGATCCCCGGTACCACCGGCACGTCGACCCGCGCGCGGTCGACGAAGTCGAAGTAGGCGTCGGCGTTATAGAAATACTGCGTGATTGCACCATTCGCGCCGGCCGCGACTTTCTTGCGGAAGTGTTCGATGTCCTGATCGGGTGACGGTGCGTCGGGATGCACTTCGGGGTAGGCCGCCACTTCGATTTCGAAGCGCGAACCCGCGTGCTCGCGCAACAGCCTCACCAGATTGATTGCGTAACTAACATGGCGCGGATTGCCGAAGCCCGATGGAATGTCGCCGCGGAGCGCGACCATCCGGTCGATGCCCAGGCCGACATATCGATCCACCAGTGCCTTGATCGCGCTGCTGTCGTCGGCACCCATCGAGAGGTGCGGTGCTACTTCGAGCCCCGCCTTGCAAAGGCCCGCCACGGCCTCGAAGGTGCGGTCGCGCGTCGAGCCGCCCGCGCCATAAGTCACGGAGTAGAACACGGGCCGGTTGCGCTCGAGCGCCGCAGCGGTCTCGAGCAGCGCGATCTGGCCCTTGTCGGTCTTCGGCGGGAAGAACTCGAAGCTGAGCCGGAACCGCCGTGACGTATTCATGGCTTATGCAGCGCGCGCAGCCTCGGCCAGCGCCGCGGCTTTGTCGGTACGCTCCCAGGTGAACTGCGATTCGGTACGGCCGAAGTGGCCGTACGAAGCGGTCTTGCGATAGATCGGCTGCTTCAGATTCAACATGCGGATCAGGCCGCGCGGACGCAGATCGAAGTGTTCGCGGATCAGCTTCATGACCTTTTCATCGGACAGCTTGCTGGTGCCGAACGTGTTGACGCTGATCGACGTCGGTTCCGCCACGCCGATGGCGTAGCTCACTTGAATCTCGCAGCGATCGGCGATACCGGCTGCGACGATGTTCTTCGCGACATAGCGCGCGGCATACGCAGCGGAACGGTCGACCTTCGACGGATCCTTACCGGAAAACGCACCGCCGCCGTGGCGTGCCATACCGCCGTACGTGTCGACGATGATCTTGCGGCCGGTGAGCCCGCAGTCACCTACGGGGCCGCCAATGACGAATTTGCCCGTGGGGTTGATGTACACCTTCGTGGTCTTCGTCACCCAGTTGCCGGGCAACGTCGGCTTCAAGATTTCTTCGCGCACGGCTTCGTGCAGATCTTTCTGTGAGATGTCCGGATCGTGCTGCGTCGAGAGCACCACCGCGTCGATGCCGAGCGGCTTGCCGTCTTCTCCGTAGCGGAATGTCAGCTGGCTCTTTGCGTCGGGGCGCAGGAATTTGCATTTGCCGTTGCGGCGCACCTCCGCTTGTTTCTGTACCAGACGGTGGGCGTAAGTGATCGGGGCGGGCATGAATACGTCGGTTTCGTTCGTCGCGTAACCGAACATCAAACCCTGGTCGCCCGCGCCTTGTTCATGGTCGCCGGTTTCGTCAACGCCGATCGCGATGTCGGCCGATTGCTGGCCGAGCGCATTGATCACCGTGCAATCGTCGGGATTGAAACCGCACGCGATGTCGTCGTAGCCGATGTCCTTGATGACCTGGCGTACGAGCTTGTCTACATGCACGTCGGCGCGGGAGCGGATCTCGCCAGCCACCACCACGATGCCGGTCTTGATGAGCGTTTCACACGCGACGCGCGACTCGGGATCCTGCGCGAGCATCGCATCGAGCACTGCGTCCGATATCTGGTCGGCCATTTTGTCGGGGTGACCTTCGCCGACTGATTCGGATGTGAATACGCTGTAATCCGCCATGAAGTTTCTCTAAGCCCAAAGGCTGGGAATTCTAAGGGGTTACACAGTCCTACGGTGTAAAAAATTGCGTTGCCGAAGTGAAGCAACGACAATGACGACCCTTTCGCTCCCACGATTTCTATGCCCTCCCGAACGGAACGAGCCAACGCGATCCGGGCGCTCGCGATGGATGCGGTACAGCAGGCCAACTCCGGCCACCCCGGTGCGCCGATGGGTCTTGCCGATGTTGGTGAGGTGTTCTGGCGCGAAGTGCTGAAGCACAACCCCAACAACCCCGCCTGGTTCGATCGCGACCGTTTCATTCTGTCGAACGGTCATGCGTCGATGTTCCTGTACGCGATGCTGCACCTGTCGGGGTACGCGGTATCGATCGACGACATCAAGCGCTTCCGTCAGGTGCACTCGAAGACTGCAGGGCATCCCGAGTATCACGAGTGTCCCGGCGTAGAAACCACCACGGGTCCGTTGGGACAGGGGCTCGCGAATGCGGTCGGATTCGCACTGGCCGAACGCGAGCTGGCGCGCACGTTCAACCGCCCAGGCTATGAAGTGATCAACCACCGCACGTGGGTCGTGGCGGGCGACGGTTGTCTGATGGAAGGGATTTCGCACGAAGCCTGCTCGTTCGCCGGTACGCAGGGCCTGAGCAAACTCACCTGCATCTACGACGATAACGGCATCTCGATCGA
>CAZLDA010000568.1:0-3084 GCA_964557875.1 uncultured Pseudomonadales bacterium
GTTGCGGTTTGTAGCGGTTGGCATCGGACAACAGCCACCACACACCGACAACGGCCACGATGAGAACAACGAGGGAAATCAGCAGGAATTTGCGCATGCGGCGCAGTATACGGGAACAACACGGCGGAACCCGCCGGAGCGACTTTAGATTGTCCGGCTCCGGCGAGTTTCGCTAAACCGAGGAAAGAGAGATCAGACCTTCTGCGGCTTCGGCGCTACGGTCTGTACGTCGTTGACCCGTCGCGCCAAGTGGCGCACGTGTAACCAGCGTGGCCACGTGAAGCTCATTTCGGACTGGCGACGACACGAAGCAACGTATCGGTTCATGCTCTCGCTGGCTTCGCGGTGGCTCGAATAAGGCCCCATGCTCGTATTGCCGCGAATGCGGAAGTACCAGCGACCGTCTTCCCGTTGAAACATGCGCTCCGATTGCATTTCTGAAGCACCTTCGGTTGTCGAATGAGTGAGCGGGTTCATTGCAGCACAGGCCTCCAAGTGTGTTGTGCCTACGTTGTAAAGGACGGTAGGCTGATCGCAAGTTATGACCACGTGATGAACGATGGTTGACGTTGGAGTGTGGCAACCCGGGGACGTTTCATTGAACGTCGCCGTTCTGGCTAGGTTGTCCGACGCAGCAGATTCATTGGAAAAACCCGACCTGGGCTTGTCCGCGGACGAGTGCGCCCGTTGGGGAACGCTGATGAAGCTGCCGGCAGATGTCTGGTCGCCGCTGCTCGAAGCCGAATCGGACGAACGGCTCATACGAATTGCGAAGTCGCTCACGGTTGCCGAGATGCGATTGCCAGGCTGGGAAGCGGGCGCGCGTTCGCCGGTGATCACGATCGTCCGCGAGCTGCGGCGCCGGGGAACCTATCCGAAGGAACTCACCGCCTGGATGAAGGCGCATACCACGAACCGTTTTTTGCCTTACGGCAGCCTCGCGGACCGGTTGTGACGGCGGCCGGAATGGACGCGCTGCTATACTGCTGCGCCTTTCGCACTCTCCATCGGGCATGAAGGATCAGACATGAAAGCGCGCAGTGCGCGAGTCTCGCGCGACACGCTCGAGACGCAGATCGAAGTGGCGGTGAATCTCGACGGCACAGGCGTGTCCGAGCTTGCCAGCGGTATTCCGTTCCTCGATCACATGCTCGATCAGGTTGCGCGACACGGCGTTATCGACCTCACGGTGAAGGCGAAGGGCGATCTGCACATCGATGCGCACCACACGGTGGAAGACATCGGTATCACGTTGGGGCAGGCGGTGGCGCAGGCGGTCGGCGACAAGAAAGGCCTAACGCGTTACGGCCACGCCTATGTGCCGCTCGATGAAGCGCTGTCGCGCGTCGTGGTCGACTTTTCGGGTCGTCCCTCGCTCGAGTATCACGTGCCGTTCACGCGTTCGAGAGTCGGCGAATTCGACGTAGATCTGTGTCACGAGTTCTTTCAGGGTTTCGTCAATCACGCGATGGTGACGTTGCACGTCGACAACCTGCGCGGCGACAACAGCCACCACCAGGCCGAAACGCTGTTCAAGGCGTTCGGTCGTGCACTACGCATGGCACTCACCATAGACCCGCGGCTCGGTAAAACGATGCCGTCGACGAAAGGCACGCTGTAGCAGTTCGATGCTCGTCATTCCCGCGATCGACATCAAAGATGGTCAGTGCGTGCGGCTGCGGCAGGGCCGCATGGACGATGTCACCGTGTTCGGAACCGATCCGGTGGCGATGGCGCGGCATTGGTTTGCCGAGGGCTGCAAGCGGCTGCACCTCGTCGATCTCGACGGCGCCGTGTTCGGCACGCCGCGCAACGCCGCGATCATTCGCGCAATCAGCGCCGCGGCGAGTGGCATTCCGGTGCAGGTCGGCGGCGGCATTCGCGAGATCGAAACCATCAACGGTTATCTCGAAGCCGGCGTAGATCAGGTGATCATCGGCACGCGCGCCGTTCGTGAACCGGAATTTCTCGTGCAGGCGTGCAACACGTTTCCGAATCGCGTGCTGCTCGGGCTCGATGCGCGCGACGGTCTCGTCGCAACCGATGGGTGGGAGTCGACGTCGACCGAGAGTGCGGTCGCGTTTGCGAAGCGCGTTGCGCATTTGCCGTTGGCGGGCATCGTGTACACCGACATCGCGCGCGACGGAATGGGCAGCGGTCTCAACGTCGCCGCGACGATCGACCTTGCCGAACAATCGGGCGTCGCAGTGATTGCTTCCGGCGGCGTACACGACCTCGATCACCTGCGCGAGTTGGCGAGCGCGGCACAAGCGAGCCGCGGTACCGTGCTCGGAGTGATCACCGGTCGTGCGCTGTACGAAGGGACGCTCGACCTGCGCGCCGCGCAGTCGTTGCTGCACACGAACTGAGTTGCACACGAACTGAGCTGCACGCGGACCGAACTTGCGAGCGCTTCAGCCGTTGTGAGGTTGCTTCAGCTGGCGAACGGCTTCGGCGAGTAGTGCTGCACCGTCGTCATCGTCGGGACCGTCCGCATCCATTTCTACGTCCGGTTGAATGCCCGTCGCCTGAATCGATCGACCGCTTGGTGTGAAGTAGAGTGCGGTCGTCAGCTTGAGCGCGCGATGCTCGTCTAAGGCCAACACGGCCTGCACTGAACCTTTGCCGTAACTGGTCGAGCCCAATACGAGGGCGCGGCGATGATCTTGCAACGCGCCGGCGACGATTTCGGAAGCGGACGCCGAACCTTTGTTGATCAGCACGACCAGCGGTGCGCCGTGCAGAAGATCCGGCCCCGTGGCCAGATATCGCAGGTCGGCCGACGGTTGGCGGCCTTGCGTGTAGACGATCAATCCATCTGCCTCGGTCAAAAACGCGTCCGCCACGTCGACGGATGCTTGCAGCACGCCGCCGGGATTGTTGCGTAGATCGAGCACGAGTCCCTTTAGCGGTCCGTGCTCCTGCTGCAGTGCTTCGATGGCGTTCACGAACTCGGGCCCGGTACCGGTCTGAAACTGCGAGATGCGTACATACCCGTAGCCGGGTTCGAGGTATCGGGTGCGGACGCTGTCGACGTCGATCGTTGCGCGCTCTATCGCGAAGTCTAGATCGCTGCCGTCGCGG
>CAZLDA010000569.1:0-3079 GCA_964557875.1 uncultured Pseudomonadales bacterium
CATCCGCTCCAACGTTTCGTTACGCGGCGCTGCGTCAGCCATACTTACGCTTGATCTGCCCAAGCGACTTGAGGACCAGTTGCTCGAGAACCTTCATGTCGATATCTGCAAGTCGCTTGAAGTACAGACATGATCTGCCCATCTTGTGTTTGGCGACCCGCTTCAGCATGGTCATCAACGCCTTGCAATCGGCCTTCTGCTCTTCGCTGGCTCGAGAGTCGATGTAGTCGTCGATGCTCGCATCTGTGGCTTTTGTTTTGAGTTCAGTCATTCAGGGCGCTCCGAAGATGCTGGTGTTGCGTGCGACACGTCGCAAATGAGGTGAGGGCCTATCGATCAGTGCGAAGATCGCGGAGCTTCTGCATGTCGCCGAGTATCTGGACAGGTGAACTCAGTCACCCTGCGCAATTGCCAGCACCGTGATCGCTTCGCACCGACCTCCCGCATCGAGTTCCACCGCGTCGTTCACCTCGGCGCCTTCCAGCGCTCGTGCCAGCGGTACAGTCCACGCAATCAATCCCGCCGCGGGATCGGCCTCGTCTTCGCCGACGATGGTGATCGTGCTCATGTTAGAGCCACGACGCATCGTCACGCGACAACCGAAACAGACGGAGTCGAGCGTGGCCGCCGGCGCAACGAGTTGCATCGACGCTTGTCGCGATTGCCAGTAGCGCAGATCGCGACGCAGCGATTCCGCCACGTCTTCGTCCGGATTTTCGCCAAGCGCTTCCTTCAATTCGCGAACCCGTTGCTGGATCAACCGCGCCCCGCGTGCGGTGACCCGGTTCGGCGCGGCGCTGATCGGCCGTTCCGCACGCGGCGGTTCCGGTGCGGCGTCGTCTTCCTTGACGAATGCCCGGCTCATAGCGCTACGCGCCCGCTTTTTCGATCGCCCGCTGATACGCGGGCCGCGCTTCGATTCGATCGACGAACTGCGTGAGATACGGATACGTCTCGCGCCCACTAAACGCTACCGCCACCTGCGCGACGAAACTGAGGTTCACGTCGGCACCGGTGAGATCGTTGCCTACGAAATAGCTTCGGCCATTGAGTTCGCTGTTCAAAAAACCGAGATGGTTCTGCATCTCGCTTTCGATGCGCGGCTGCAGCGGGGCGCCGGCATCGCCGAGTCGGCCGACGTACAAGCGCAGCATCAACGGCAACATCGCCGAGCCTTCCGCGTAGTGCAGGAACTGCACGTAGCGGTTGTAGTCCGGTGTACCGAGTGCCGGCGCGAAGCGTCCCTTGCCGTATTCGCGCACCAGATACTCAACGATCGCACCGGACTCGAATATCACGACACCGTTGTCGCGAATCACCGGCGCTTTACCGAGCGGATGAACCTTCTTCAGTTCCGGCGGCGCGAGGTTGGTAGTGGCATCGCGCTTGTACATCACGAGCTGATAGTCGACGCCGAGCTCTTCGAGCAGCCAGGTGATGCGGCGCGAACGGGATGCGTTGAGGTGGTGGACTTCGATCATTTGTCTGATTCCGCTGAGTGAGACAAGGGTGGGAGTCTATGCGAGCCGCCGGCACGGCAAGCAAGCGCTCTTCTAAAGTTGCAGCTCCCTGTCCGCGCGCGCCAACGTTTCGGCCGCGCCCACCGCATATAGCGATGCAAGCCATTTTCCAACCGTCTTCACCAGACGTTCGTCGTGCACGAGTTCACCGAACAACCGCTCGATGCCGAGCATCGGCCGCGGATCGCCACCGCCTTCTAGCGCCTTTTCGCGCAGCAGATCCGCCACAGGGTGACGGATATCGATTCGTTCGCCTTTCTCGTCGGTTCCGCGCATTCGTCGCATCCAGGCTGCCAACCCGAGGGCCAGCAGTTCGATGCTCTGCTGGTCGTTCAATCGATCGCGAATGGGATCGACGAGAACGTTGAGGGGCGCATCGGTGTTGACGCGCTCCACAGTGTCCTTGATGGCGGAGTTCGCGAATCGTCCGATCAGCGTCGTCTTGTAGCGTTGCAGGTCGATGCCGGGTACGGGCGGCAGCGTTGGCGCCGTCTCGCGATCCATCAATGCCTGCATGTAGCGACGCAACCGATCGTCGCGCATCGTTTCGTCGATGAAGGTGTAGCCCACAAGCCGCCCCAACGCGGCAATCGCAAGGTGGCTGGTGTTGAGCAAGCGCAGCTTCATGAATTCGTAAGGCGTTACATCCTGTACGAACTGCGCCCCGACACGCTCCCATTGCGGCCGCCCCTGTACGAAATCGTCTTCGACCACCCATTGCCGGAACGTTTCGCAGAACACGGGCCAACCGTCTTCGATGCCATGACGCTTCGTGAGGTCGGCGATCGCCTCGGCGCGCGTCACCGGCGTAATGCGGTCGACCATCGTGTTCGGAAAGCGTGCATTCGCCTCGATCCAGCGAGCCAGCGGCGCGTCGCGACGTTCGGCGAATCGAAGCACTGCCCGGCGCAGCACGTTGCCGTTGTGCTGGATGTTGTCGCAGCTGAGCGCGGTGAACGCCGGCCGGCCGCTTGCCATCCGTCGCCTCAATGCCTCAACGATGATCGCAATGGCGGTGTGCGGTTGCTCCGGTGCAATCAGATCAGCGGCGATGGTCGGATGCTCGAAGTCGAGCTGCTTCGTTGCCGCATTCAGGCAATAGCCATTCTCGGTAACCGTCAGGCTAACGATACGAATGAGGGGATCGTCGATGGCCTTCAACAGGACTGAAGAGTCGTCGGCCGAGTGCACGAGTTGCGTAATCGCACCGATGACACTCACCGTTTCCTGCGTTCCGCTGTTCTCCACCAGCGTGTAGAGACCGTCCTGGGCCGAGAGTATCTCGTGCATGCGCCGGTCGGCCGGCAACAAGCCCGCGCCGACGATGCCCCACTCGCGGGACCCGGGCTCGCTGTCGAAGAGATCGTGCGTGTAACGCGCCATGTGCGCGCGATGAAATCCGCCGATGCCGAGATGAACGATGCCTGCGGTTACCGATGCAGATGGAGTTGCTGGACGGGCCCATCCTGCGGGCGACGGGCGAGATGATGAGCGGGCACGCTGTGAAGCATGTTGCGGGTGCTGCGGCATTGTCTGTAGCCTTCCGCGCGGTGGGGAAT
>CAZLDA010000570.1:0-3076 GCA_964557875.1 uncultured Pseudomonadales bacterium
GCGTTCGCGGGCTCGCGTCACGCGCTCGCGAGCGATCGACAAGCGCTCGCGTAAGATGAAACTCTTGTCCGCCGCGTTGTGAGGCCGAAGACGGGTATGAAAATCAAACCGCTGTGCACGCTGCTTTGCGTCGGAGCGATGTTCGCTCTCGCGGGATGCGGTGGTGGAGGAGGCAGCGGTGGCGGCGCCCCTGCGTCGAGCGGTTGGACTCCGGGTGTGTTCAGCAATGCCAGCGCGTTCGCTGCGCAATGCGTGAATCCGCGCACGGGTACCGATCCGCTCACCGGGCGACCTTACGCAGACACGCGCGGAACCGTGCTCACCGAGAACAACTGGTTGCGCTCGTGGAGCAACGATCTGTACCTCTGGTACGACGAGATCGTCGATCGCGATCCATCGCTGTACGCCACTGCGGCTTACTTCGATCTGCTGAAAACCACCGCTACGACCGCCTCGGGCAAAGCGAAAGACCAGTTTCACTTCACCATGTCGACCAGCGACTACGTCGACTTCGCGCAGTCGGGCGTCACCGCGGGTTACGGGGCTACCTGGTCGCTCATCGCATCGCGCCCGCCGCGCGAGATCGTGGTGGCCTACACCGACCCCGGTACGCCTGCGGTCACCGCAGGCACGAATCTGTTCCGTGGCGTGACGGTGCTGCAGGTGGACGGCGTCGATGCGGTGAACGACGGCACGACGTCGGGTGTGAACACGTTGAACGACGGGCTCTTTCCGGCTGCGGCCGGAGAGACGCATACGTTCGTCGTGCAAGACCCGGGATCGAGCACGACGCGTACGGTGACGATGACGTCGGTAGAGGTCACATCGACCCCGGTGCAGAACGTCACAACCGTCAGTACAGCGTCTGGTCTCGTGGGCTACATGCTGTTCAACGATCACATCGCAACGGCCGAAGAGGCACTGATCGACGCTGTGAACCAACTGATTGCCGCGGGCATTACCGACCTCGTGCTCGACATCCGCTACAACGGCGGCGGCTATCTCGATATCGCGAGCGAACTCGCATACATGATTGCCGGTAACGCACGCACCACCGGCAAGACCTTCGAGAGGACAGTGTTCAACAACAAGCACACGACCACCGATCCGGTGACGGGCGACCGTCTGACGCCGACGCCGTTCCATAGCACTGCGGTCGGCTTTTCGGCGCCGTCCGGTACACCGTTGCCGCAATTGAATCTGTCGCGCGTGTTCCTGTTGACCGGATCGGGCACCTGTTCGGCCAGCGAATCGATCATCAACTCGCTGGAAGGTGTCGACGTGGAAGTGATTCAGATCGGTTCCACCACCTGTGGCAAACCCTACGGCAAATAACCGCAGGACAACTGTGGCACCACGTACTTCAGCATCGAGTTCAAGGGCGAGAACGCGAAAGGCTTCGGCGATTACCCCGACGGCTTCTCGCCGGCCAACACGTCGAGCGGCGTGGGAGCGGTGGTGACCGGCTGTTCAGTGGCCGACGACTATTCACACGCGCTCGGCGATCCACTGGAGAGCCGCTTCGCCGCCGCGCTCGCGTATCGACAAACCACTATCTGTCCGGCGGCCACAGGATTGTCGCGGCCCGGCACCGCGGCGCTCACTTCGGGGGAGTCGGGCGACGGTGTGATTCACAAGTCGCCGTTGTTGCAGAACCGGATCATGCGGCGGTGAGCGTTGCGGCCGGTTGAGATCGTTGGGTACGTAGCAGCGGCGCTACTCGTGTGCGCCTGTCGTTCCGACGACCGACCGGCGCGCATCATCGATCCCACCGACGCCAGCCGTGCGGCGTTGCACGCCGCGGTTGCGGCGGCGATGCACGGCGCCGACGTCGCGCTCGCAGACGATGCACTCACCCTGAGCAGCCAGTTGATCGTGGAACCCGCGGTTCAACGCGATGCGCAGGGTGCGCGGGTCATGGGGCGCGAGGTGCGTCCACCGGTGCGCTTCGTGTTGTTGAAGTCCCGTGAGCAATGCGTGCTCGAATCGGTGGCGACGCGGCAGCGCTGGGTGCTCGCAGCAACGCATTGCGTGGCGGAGTGAACCAAAGAGGACATAGCGCCCCTCAGTGGTAGCGCTTGGAGGCGGACCGCTCTAGCGCGTTCTGGGTATGAAGCGCTCGCCGGTGAACTGGTTGACGTACACCTTCCACGGATAGTGGTCGCCTTCACCTTTGGTGCCGATCACCTTGAGGTGCTGCGTCAGGATGCGGCGCCATTGCTCGGTCGTGTTGGCGGGCGTCATGTGCGGCGTCTTGCCGTGGTGGAACGTCACGCTGCCGAGCTTGATCGGACACGCGACCACGGTGCCGTGTTCCGACGGGTCGCACGTCAGCAGATCGCTCTGCATGTTGTCGGGCTGGCGATGCGTCAGCACGCCGAGCTTGTGGCCGCCGTCGATGAAGTGCATACAACCGTTGGCCACATCGACGTCGTGGAACGGCATCCAGCAGGTGATGCCGCGGTTATCGAGCCGGCGACCCCAGTAGCCTTCGTCCTGGTGCCACGCGGTCGGCGCGCTGTTTCCCGGCGGCTTGGCCAGAAACTGGTCGTACCAGAACTCGAGCGGTTGGCCCATCAGCGCGCTCGCGTATTCGATGGCCCACAGTCGGAACTTGGACTCGCTCAGTTCGGGCCAGAACTGCGTAGGGCTCGCCTGCACGATCTTGAATTGGCGTTCCTCACGCGGCGTGCCTTTTTCCCACGCCCAGTCGAACGCCATCGTCTCTTTATTCTCGAGGATTTCGTCGCAATGCCGAATCAGCGTGTCGAGATCGGCGGGGTCGATCGCGTCCTGAACCACGATGAAGCCGTGTTCCGAAAAGGAGGCAACGTCTGCTTCGGTCGCTTTCGGGTAGGGCACGCGAATTCCTTGAAGGGGCGAATGACGGCAAATACACTACCCCAACCTCGAAAACGATTTCAACGCGAAAACCCCGGGACGCCGCGATGAACATGAAAGCTCGGCTCACCAAGATCACCGACGTTGCGCGTGCGGCCGACACGTCGCCCGCCACGGTGTCGCGGGTGCTGAACGGCACCAGTGGAGTGAGTCCCGAACTGAAGGCGCGCGTGCT
>CAZLDA010000571.1:0-3075 GCA_964557875.1 uncultured Pseudomonadales bacterium
TTCGACTTGAAGTCGAACGCCGTGTACTTCATGGAAATGAACACGCGGTTGCAGGTGGAGCATCCGGTGACGGAACTCGTCTCCGGCGTCGACATCGTCGGTGAACAGTTCCGCATCGCATCGGGAGAGAGCATCGCGAAGCTCGACATCGGTCGTAACGGTTACGCGATCGAAGCACGCATCAACGCAGAGCGGATCGTCGTCGGTGCCGGCGGCAAACTGCAGTTCCGCCCCGACCCAGGCCAGGTGCAGCAGTGCGATCTGCCGCAGGAAGAGGGTATCGAGATCATCGCCACGGTCGGCCCGGGCAAGTTCGTATCGCCGTACTACGACAGCATGGTCGCGCAGGTGATTGCACACGGCCCGAATCGCCTCGAAACGATCGACAAGCTGCTTCGTTACCTCGAGCGCGTCCGCATCTCGGGCATCTGCACTAACATCGCGCTGCTCAAGATGATCCTGTCGGATTCGGTGTTCCGCGACGGCGTTTACGACACGAACTTCCTGCCGGAATTCCTCGCTCGCATCGACGCGCCCGCGTTGATCCGTCAGATCGACGATGCGTCCGGGAAATCCGGCGCGGGCATCGATCGCGACGCGATCAAGATCGACGGAAGCGATGAACTCAAAGTGCTGTCGCCGTCGACCGGCATTTTCTACATCACGCCGACGCCGACCGAACCGGAGTTCGTTGCAGTCGGCGACCGCATTCGCGTCACCGACACGTTGTGTCAGCTCGAAGCGATGAAGATCTTCACGCCGCTCGCGCTGAAGGACTTCAACCACGGCGATCAGGAGTTGTATCCGTCGACACAGCGTTATGAAGTGACGCGGATCAACAACACCAGCGGAGCGCAGGTGAACGTCGGAGATCTGTTGTTCGTCGTGAAGCCGGTGGCCGGCTAGCCCGCAACCAGCAATCCGTGCGCGCCGTCGGCAATGCAGTAAGCGCCGATGCCGAGAATCACCCAACGGCTGACGCGGCGGAAATCGCCGTCGCCGACTCGATCGAGCAAGCGTGTGCCGAGGCGCGTTCCCAACACGGCAGCGCCGACCGATAACGCGAGGAACAGTGGATCGATGCCATCGCCGCTCACGCCCACGACGCCGCCGTAATAGACCAGCTTCAGCATGTGGCCGATGGTCTGGGTGAGGGCCTTGTTCGCCACCACCTGATAGCGGTCGAGGCGCGCGTGCAGATAGAAGAAATCGAGGAGCGGTCCCGACGCGCCGGCAAACAATTGCGCTGCCGTCACCGACGTGCCGCACACCACCGCGGTAGTTGGGTGAGTGACGTCGAGGCCGTTCAATCTGGGCAGGATCAGCGCGATCCACGGCAGCGAGCCGATCGCGATCATTACCCAGTGCACGTTCGGCAGGAACGCGACGCTTGCGAACGCGCCGAACGACAGCGCGGCGCCGAGCAGGTAGGGCGGCAGGATCCTCCATGCGAGATGCTTACGCAGCATCCACGCGCGTGAGCCGTTGGCAGTTCCTTGTACGACGCCGTGGATGATCATCGCGGCGGCAATCGACTTCAGCGACACGAGCAAGGCCATCAGCAGAATGCCGCCGGCCATTCCCAGCACCCCGGACAGGATGCTGGTCAGCATGACGGCAACGACGATGACGATCTCGATCAACATTCGCTTGGAGGATCCAACGACTGGCGCGGCAGTGTTGCTGAGCCGCATCAATGAAAAAAGCGAATGCCGGGAATATGATGCTTACTCCTCCGGAATGAATGCGCCGCATGATCGAGAACCTGGAGACGCTGGTCACGCTGTCGAAAACCGGCACGATGATGGAGACCAGCACGGTGCTGAAGATCTCGCAGTCGGCTGTCAGCAAACGTATTGCGGCGTTAGAGCGCTACTACGATCGCGCACTGATCGAACGCCATGGTCGACGTGTTGCACTCACGTATCACGGCACGCGGCTGGTCGAGAAGGTCACGCCGCTGATTTCGGAATTGCGCAGCGTGTTCCTCGAAGACAACGCGCTGCAGAAGGGCAAGATCATCATTGGCGTGTCGGAGGCCATTCTCGCGAGCTGGGGACCGCGCGTGTTCGCAGAGGTGCAACACGAGCTGCCCGAAGTGGAGTTCACCTTTCACGCCCAGCGCTCACCGATCGTGCTCGACCGCATCCGCTCCGGCGAATACATGGTCGGCGTCTGCACCGGCTCGGCGGACTCGGAAACGGACCTGCAGAGCGAAGTGTTGCGCCTCGAACCGATGGTGATCGTGCCGTCGGCGCTCACCCACATCGACTATCGGATAGGGGACGAGTTGTCGGTGATCACGATCGAGTCCCGCTCCGGTGCGTGGCGGTCGATCGAAGACGACATGCGCCGGTTGCGGCTGCATCGTTCGACGTCGCTTGAATCATTCTTCACGGTGGCGCAGATGGCGCTCGCCGGTTTTGGTCATGGATTGATTCCGCAAGGTGTAGCACGAACGCTCGGTGTGCCCGACGACAAGGTCATTCCGCTCGGCGACAGCGGTTTGAACCGGCCGGTACGTTTCGTCGCGCGAAAGTCCATGTTCTCGCGCCCGCTGGTACAGAGCTTCTATCAATCGATGTTGAGTCGCGCGCAGTCGTTCTGATCGGTACTGCCTTGCGCTCGCGTCGGCGCCGCAGTTACTGTCGACCACTTTTGGGGAGACGGTTAGATGAGCGACATCATCCTGCACCACTACGCAGGTTCGCTATTCTCGGAAAAGATCCGCTTGCTGCTCGGCTATCTGAAGCTGCCGTGGAAGTCGGTGGTAACTGCACCGATCATGCCGCGCCCGCTACTGATGCCGCTGACGGGCGGCTACCGGCGCACGCCGAATATGCAGCAAGGCGCCGACGTGTGGTGCGACACGAAGATCATCGCCGAACGATTGGCTGAGATTGCGAGCAATACTGAACTGCACCCGGGCTTCGTTGCGCTCCGCGTCGCCGAATGGGCCGATAGCCATCTGTTCAGAATCGTGGTTGCCGTAACGTTCCAGCCGCGCGCCGCCGGCGCAACGATGAGCACGATGTCCTCCACACAACTCGAAGCGTTCATGAAAGATCGCGCGGA
>CAZLDA010000572.1:0-3073 GCA_964557875.1 uncultured Pseudomonadales bacterium
CCTAGAAGCGCGCGCGTCCAGCCGACGATCTGTCGAGCAAGCTACTTGCAGCAGAAGTGGACGGCCGCAAACTCGACGATATCGACTTTCAGCTGTTCTTCCTTTTGCTGGTAGATGCCGGTGGTGACACCACGCGCAATCTGGTAGCGGCGGGATTGTTGGCATTGCTCGAACATCCCAACGAATTGGCGAAGCTGCGCGCGAATCTCGATACGTTGCTGCCATCGGCCCGCGATGAACTGTTGCGTTGGGTGAGTCCGGTCATCTACATGCGGCGCACAGCGCGCCGCGATACGGAGATCTCCGGACAGAAGATCCGGAAGGGTGACAAGGTGGTGCGTTACTTCGGCGCTGCGAATTTCGACGACCGCCAGTTCGCCAATCCTTATCACCTCGACCTGAATCGCAGCCCGAACATGCACATCGCGTTCGGCGCCGGCGCGCACGTTTGTCTGGGGCAGCACATTGCGCGGGTGGAAATCGACGCGTTGTTGCGCGAAGTACTCAGTCGTATGCACGACATCGAACTGGCGCAGCCGCCGGAATGGTTGGCGTCGAACTTCATCTCCGGGCCGAAGCGGATGCCGGTGCAGTTTCGCCCCGGCGCGCGCAGCGGATAGCAGCCTACTTGTTACGGGCCACTAGAAGGCTCGCGGTAGTTCCTCGTGCAGGTCGTGGCACATCACGGCGAGAAAGATCACGAGTCCGATATAGAAAAAGGCATAGTTGGCCCGCGCCTCGAAGCCGACGTTGTAGTACGCGCGCTCTTCCTCGGTTTGTGGTCCCCGCCATGCCTTCATCACCTGCGGCAGCGCGAGCAACGCCATCAGAATCAGCAGTGGGCTCGGTCGCCACAGGAACATCCCGACGAGAATCGGCGCGCCGACGAACCACAGCTTGGGCGAAATGACCGCCGTTACGCGGCCGCCGTCGAACGGCGAGAGCGGAATCAGGTTGATCAGATTGATGAAGAACCCCGCATAGCTCAGCGCGAGCATCAACGAGCTGTCGAAGTAGCGTGCGAGGTAGAAGCACACCAACGCCCCGAGGGTACCCACCAACGGTCCCGCTAAGCCGACGTACGCTTCCACCTCGGCATCGTGCGGCATCTGCTTCATCTGGATCCACGCGCCGACGAACGGTATGAACGTGGGTGCGCCGACTTCGAGGCCCCGCCGGCGTGCGGCGATGTAGTGACCCATCTCGTGAACGAAGATGAGCACTACGAAACCGAACGAGTACCACCAGCCGAAGAGCCAGGAATACGCGATGACCGAGATTAGCATGGTGCCGCCGGTCAGCAGAATCTTCCCGAACTTCAGCCCGCCCAACAGAAGGAACAGTGTTCTCACACCGGCGTACCGGAATCCTTCTTGCCGCGAGCGCGGAGGCGCGACCAGAGGCTGCCGCCGATTGCGGCAGCAGCCAACGCGAACACCTTCGCGAATTTCAGAATGAAGGCACCTGCTACTGCGAGCAGACCGAGCTTCTTCGCCGCCGCACCGGCAACCAGCGCGGCGAGCCCGTAGGCCGCGACTTTGTCGGTGGACGCATCGAAGTCCGCATAGCGCTTTCCGTCTTTGTAGGTAACCGCTGCCAGCAGTTCCTGCGCCGACAGTTTGTCGGCATCGACGGTCGACGAAGACGTGACGAGGTTCAGCGAGATGTAGCCGTCGCGCCCCAGCGCATAGGTGTTGTAGTTGATGGTGGGGTCGGGGTCCTCGATGTCTTTGAGCATCGCTTCTGCGGACCACACGAGGCGATGGTCGCGCGCTTCGTACTTCGGCTCCTCTACCCAGCGTGTCACCTTCAATGCGGGGATGCCCATCTGTGCGCGTTCCTCGTTGCCCGCTTCGGTGCCGTCTTTGAGGCTCTGCAGCAGTTCATCGGCATTCCAGTGCTTCGCGTCGTCGTCCTTTATATAGCCCGAGTCTTCGAACTGGATGCTGACGAACCACGGCGCTGAATCCCCTTCGGGGAACACGAGCCCGATGAAATCATCGCCGGTGAGATTGCCCATCGCGCGCATCAACGCGGCCGCCTGTTGCTGCGGGACGAAACCATAGCCGTACGGCAATTCGAGTTGCGCCTGATCGCGCAGCTCGATCGAACTCGGGCCATGAATCATCGCGCGGCTTGCGGCTTGCCATGCGGCCCGTGCCTGCTGTTGCGCGGGAGACAGCTCCGGTTCCGCTTCTTCGTCAGCTGCGACATGAGCTGCGATGAGCATGCATAGCGACAGCAGCCAGGACAGCAAGGAGACTCGATTGAACGCGTGGACTGGGCGACTCATCTCTTGTCGCCAATCCTCTTTTCGCAAATGAAAACCGGAATGTCCCGCGTAGTGCGCTTTTGATACGCCTCATACGGCGGATAAGCCGCAACGCAGCGCGGCCACACCGCGGCCTTTTCCTCGCGCGATGCCAGCCGCGCGCGTAACTTCAGAGTGTTCTGCTTTACCTGCACCTCGATGTCGGGATGCGCCACCAGGTTGTAGTACCAGACCGGGTTCTTCGGCGCGCCGCCCAGCGACGCCACCAGAATGACGCCGTCGCCGTTCGGCACATACATCAGCGGAACGTCACGCCACTTCCCGGAACGGGCGCCCTGCATGCGTACCACGCAGATGTCGCTTGCGCCCATCTTGCCCATGACGCGGCCGCCGCTCAGGCGATAGACGAAGGCGTTGAGCCCGGCGAACATCTTGATGATCGGATTGGCCATCTCGTCCCCCTCGGGTGACTTGTTGGGCGGCGTATTGCCGGGCGATATAGTAGATGCACCTGATGGTGTGGTCACCGGCAATGTTGAGCGCGCAACAACGGGAAGACTGGACGAATAGCGGCTTCTTCGTGCTGAACGAGTTCGTAGCGCCGGCGATGACCGCCGAACTGTTGCACGCAGCGGAGGCGATGGCCGATCGGGTTGATGCGGGTGATTCGATCGGCGACGCATATACGGTGCAGGAAAGGGCGCTTGCAGCCGCCGCCAAGCCGTTGTCGACGCAACTGTCGAAGATCTTTCGTGTGCATCGCACGGAACCCGTGTTCCGTCGCTTTGCCATGCGGGCACA
>CAZLDA010000573.1:0-3067 GCA_964557875.1 uncultured Pseudomonadales bacterium
GCTGGTCGAGGAACAGATGATGCTGTGCTTCCGGTATGGCGACGAACGGAACCGATTCGTCGAGCACTTTGAACATGTAGTCGGCCACTTCCTGGCTGAACAGGTAGCTGTCCTGCCCATAGATCACGCCGACCCGACAGCCGATCTTCGCGAGTCCTTCGGACATGTTCGTGTCGAATGCCATCTTGCGGAACAGGCCATCGTCGAACTTCCAGGTCCATCCGCCTTCCGTCTGCGTGAGGGAATGGCGGCCGATGTGATCGAGGATGTACTGGTTGTTGCAGTCTTGCGGCGGCATCAGCCGGAACCTCGATAGCGCCTCAGCGTAGTCGTTGTAGACGCGTTTTGGACGTACCGGCGAACGGCGCGGGTCGCGCTCCCATTGGAAGTCCGGCGGCCGCACCGCCGAATCGACCAGCACGATGCCGGCCAGGCGGTCGCGATACTTGAGGCCTGTGTTCAGCGTGACAAAGCCGCCGAAACTGTGCCCGACGACGATCGAGTCGGAACGGAATCCCGCGGCATCCATCACGCCCACCACCTCTGCCGCGAATCCTTCGGGCGAGTAGCGTTCACGGTGATCGGAATCGCCCATCCCCGACAGGTCGAGCGCTACCACCCGATAGTGTTCGAGCAGAAACGGGGCGATGAACGTCCACCAGTGCGCGTGGGCGCCGTTGCCGTGAACTAGAACAATGCCGGGCTTGTCGCTTACGCCACCCCATTGCAGGTAGTGGATGCGCGCGCGGTCCACGTCGATGGCACCTTCCTCGTACGGTGTCTCAATGGCCTTTATGAACCAGCCCGGTGCCTCTTTCTGAACGCCCACACCTGCTCCCGATGAAAAGAAAGCGAATTGTCCGTGTCGGTGCCCGCCGCGTCCAGCCAACCCATGTTGCAGGCGAGGCAACTCGTTTGTCGACGTGGCTCGATGGTGGAATCGAAGTGGATGCGGCAAGCTTTTCGCACTCCGTTCGGAACGCACGCCGCACCATGAATTCACGCACGCTTGCACTCGTATGCGCATCGATCGTCCTACTGGCGACACCATTCGCTTGTGCGGTTGCGGAGGATCCGGTCGCGTTGTTCTCGCCGCAAGGCACAGTGAAGGCGGTTCGGCAGGTGCACGCGCGCTTCGCGTCACCGATGGTAGCGCTCGGCGATCCACGCCTCGCCGATCCTTTCGACATCGACTGCGCAGCGTATGGCCACGGTCGTTGGGCTGACGAGCGCAATTGGCTGTACGAATTCGATACCGACCTTCCGGCCGGCATACGTTGCACGTTCAAACTGCGCAACGACTTGCGCGACCGCGACGGCGCGCCCGTTGCAAGCGCGCGCACGTTTCAGTTCGATAGCGGTGGTCCTGCCATTCGCGCTTCGCTTCCCGACGACGGCGCGACAATCGACGCGGACCAGGTCTTCATGCTCGCACTCGATGCGCAGGCAACGCCGGCATCGATCGAACGCGCCGCCTACTGTGCAATCGATGGCATCGGCGAGCGCGTGCCGGTGCGGGTGCTGGCGGGCGAAGAACGCGTCGCGATTCTCGAGCAGCGTCGCGAACTCGGCTACAGCTACTACCGGATCCTGTGGAAAGACGGCGCGCAGTCGACAGCGCGTGTACGCGATCGATCGCTCGAACTCGCCGAAGCGCAACTGGCGGTGGTCGCCTGCAAGCGTGCGTTACCACCGGACGCGAAGATGCAACTCGTGTGGGGCGCCGGCATCGAAGCGCCGAGCGGCATCGCAACGTCTCAAGATCAGAAGCTGGCATTTCAAGTGCGCCCGGCCTTCACCGCGCGCGTGCAATGCGAACGCGTGAACGCTCGCGCCGGTTGTATACCGCTGCAGCCGATTCGATTGCAGTTCAGTGCGCCGGTACCCGTTGGGTTGGCCAACGAGACACGCATCGTCGTTGCTGACGGCGGCACACTGGCGCCGGAGCCTGTTGCGGATGGAGTGGCAACGGTCGAGGAAATCGTGTTCAAGCCGCCGTTTGCCGACAACCAGGTCGTTCACGTGCAACTGGCCGCCGGAATCGTCGACGACGTCGGGCGGAGCCTTTCGAACGCCGACCGCTTTCCGCTGGAGGTGAAGGTCGATTCATATCCGCCGCTCGCCAAGTTTGCGGGAACGTTCGGCATTCTCGAAGCGAACGAGGGCGCGGTGTTGCCGGTCACGCTTCGCAACGTCGAAGCACAGTTGCCCGCCAAGCGCACCGAACTCTCCGGGCGGCGTCTGCGCGAAACATCCGATGCCGTCGCAGTTGCGAAGTGGATTCAACGCGTCGGCGCCGCTAACGCGCCGCGCGGCACCTGGAGTTATGACGAAGCCCGCAAGCAATCGGTGTGGACCGAGCAAACCGCCGATACGTCGGTATTCGACGCATCCGATTCGACCGACTCCTTCACGGTGCCCATGGGGGATTCCGGTACCGCCGCGACGCGCCCGTTCGAAGTTGTTGGCATTCCATTAATGGACCGCGGCTTCTATGTGGTGGAACTCGCAAGCCGCCGACTCGGTGAAGCACTACTCGGGAAAGACGCACCCCGTTACGTCTCCACCGCCGTGCTGGTCACGAATCTGAGCGTGCACTTCAAATGGGGACGCGAATCTTCGCGCGTTTGGGTTACACGACTCGACGATGCCACGCCGGTGGCCGATGCAGACATCGAGATCATCGACTACTGCGACGGCACGCGGCGTTGGCAAGGACGCACCGATGGTGATGGCCTCGCTTCGATCAATGAATCGTTCGGCCAACCGCACGGCGGCGACTCCTGCCCGTATTCGACGCCGTTGCTGATCAGCGCCCGCACCGCGGACGATTTCAGTTTTGCGCTGTCTTCGTGGAACGAGGGTATCCGCCCGTACGACTTTGCGCTGCGCACCGGCGGTTCGTGGAACGCCAAGATGTATCACAGCGTGCTCGATCGGGCATTGCTTCGCGCCGGCGAAACCGTTTCGATGAAGCACTTCATCCGCCGTCATTCGATCACCGGTATCGAATTGACCGAACCGCTGCCCACGCAGTTGCAGTTGCGCATAACCCACCTGGGCAGTG
>CAZLDA010000574.1:0-1817 GCA_964557875.1 uncultured Pseudomonadales bacterium
ATCAGAATGAGGCCGACGCCCCAGACGAACCAGTCGGTGGCAAAAATCTCAGTCACGTGCCGCGAGCGTCCAAAGTGGAACGCCGGACGTTTCCGTCTGCAACGGCTTGAAGGTGTACTGATCGCTCAAGCCATCGCGTACGGTGCGCGTAACGACAATGTCGTCGATACCGCCGCAATCCATCGCGTGGTCCGCAGCGATGACGGCGGCGCCCCACAGCTGAAACAGGAATTGGCCCTGGCCCATTGCGTCGGCAATGACAGGGCCGGAGCCTATCCCAACGGTCAAGCCGAGGCGCGTGTGCTTTTCGCGGTTGAAGTTCACGACGATCTCCCGCGCAGCCAGCGCGAACTCGACCGTTCTGCGCATGTGGTCGAGCAGCGGTTGCGATAACCCGGTCACCGCGAGATAGGTATCGCCAACCGTTTTGATCCGCTCGACGCCATGGCGCAGCGCAACTTCGTCGAACGCGGATATCAAGCGCTTCAGCGTGGTCACCGATTCGTTGTCCGAGGTCGCTTGCGTGTACTCGGCGAGGCCCTTCAGTTCCGCAAAGACGACTGTGACGTCTTCGATGCGTTCGGTGATTTCACCCTGACCGATGCGGACGCGCTGCGCCATTCCCTTCGGCATGACGTTTTCGAGCAGTAACTGGTTCTCGCTTGTCGCTTCTTCGAGCATCCGCGTCTGCTTCTGCACACTGCCGATCAGCTCCCGGAACGAACGCGCCAGCTCGCCGATTTCGTCCGTCGACTCTGCTGCGAACGTCATGTCGGTTTTGCCTGTGCGCGCGAGTTGCACGCGCGCGATCAGGTCGTTCACCGGCCGCACGAACGAGGTCGCGAGGAACATCACCACCATCGTGATGACGAGCAGTATCAACAGCGTCTGAATCAGCGTGTCGCGCGCCATGTGTTGCATCGGCATGTACGCTTCGTCGCGCTCGATCTTCGCGATGATGCCCCATTCGAGCCCGGCGATGTGGAGTGGCGCCCACGATGCAAGTATGTCGTTGCCGCCGTAGCCGACCGTTACGCCGGTGCCTGTGTTCCCGGCAAGCGCCTGTTCCGCGGCGAAGCTGCGCGCCTTCTGATTCAGGATCGTCGAGTTGTGCCGCAGAATCCGCTCAATTTCTGCCTGTGGTGCTTTCGTCTTGCGCAGACGCTCCACGTAAGCATCCGGCGATTCGATCAGGAACCTCGAGTTCGAGCGCATCAGGAAATCGGGGCCGACGAGATACGCCTCGCCCGTCCTGCCGAGCCCGTCGCGTTCCCATTGATTGCCGCCGGTCATCACGCGGTCGATCGCTTCGGCAGACAACTGCAGCACCAGCACCGCGATAGCGTGACCGCCGTCGAACACAGGCGTGGCAACGAACGCGGATGGGACGCCGAGTGATGGTCGGAATGCCGCGAAGTCGGCGACTTCGACAACCCCGCGATCCGGCGTGCGCTGCACGCGACGGAACAGGTCGGCGAAGTGGCTGTGCGAATACGGGCCATCCGACAGCCGCGTCGCAAAATCGGGTTCCTTGCTCATCGAGTAGACGATCTCGCTCGTTTCGATATCGACGATGTAGGCATCAGTGAAACCGAGGTCGAGTGTGATGCGGCGCAGTGCTGAGTGAAACTGTTCGTGGATCGCGCTGTAGGCCGATGCGTCGTCGGCTTTCATCATCGCGTCCATTTCGCCGAGTGGGAAAGGATTCTTCGCGAGGTAGTGATACTGCAGATAGCGCGCCTGTGGCGTGTCTGGAAAAAGCGCATTGATCTCCGGCTCGCTGCCCATTGCTTTGCCCAAAGCCGGCAGAAAGGTCT
>CAZLDA010000574.1:1827-3065 GCA_964557875.1 uncultured Pseudomonadales bacterium
GACTCGCGCTCGATCTGGTCCTCGACGATGCGGCGCAACGCCGCGTCCTTCTCCGGGTCAACGGTCACCCCATCAAGTTTTCTGTACGCATCGATGAAGGCGCGCGCCGCAGCACTCGACACCGCACTGCCGCCGATGACTCGTGTCTCCTTCTGCAGTCGCGTGATGAACTGTTCGATCTGATCGGCGCGGGTCGCGCGCACGCTGGTGAGGTGCGAGAACACCGCCTCCTGCAGCGCCTTGTAGCAGGTGTAGTAGTTGAGCGACGCAACGACAGCGATCGAGAACAGGCTGACTGCCAGCAGCATCACCAGCAGTTTCGATTTGATGCTCAGGTTGGCCATGCGGCGCCGGCCCCTGCTTTCATTGACTCTGCGATCAGCCGGGGTACGGGTAGACGAGGTTCCAGCGCGCAACCTGCGGCGGATAGACGAGGCTGATGTGATCGTCTTGCCATTGCACCAGATACGTCGACTTCGCAGTCTGCAGTCCGGTCGCATCGACGCGATAGTTGCCCAGGATCGAGCGGAACTTCAGCACGGCCAGTTCGTCGCGCACTTTATCGCGCTCGGTAGTACCCGCGAGCCGCGTCGCCGCTTCGATGACCTGACCCGCCGCATATCCACCCGCTGCGTCATATGATGGATACATGTGATATTCGCGCTCGTAACGGAACGCGAGGTCGAAGCCGCCAGGCACCCGCACGTCGCGACTCCACTGCACCGTCGACAACACACCCTGTATGTTCTCGACGCCGAGCTTCGCGCCGAACTCCTGCAACGCGGGCGCGCCGCTGTAGGCCATCACTTTCGGTTTGACGCCCGCAGCCTTCGCGGCTTTCGCGAATGCGATCGCATCGTCCATGTAAGAAGCCACTATGACGACGTCGGCGTTTGCCGCCGCGACGCGTTGCGCCAGCGCCGGCATCTTCGCGAAGTCGTTCGAATACTGCTGATCGAAAACGACTGTGAGTCCGTTCGCCGCCGCACGCTGCCGCACGCCTTCCGCAACGTGGCGCGGGAAATCGTCGTCGAGATAGACAACCGCGACCGTCGAGAGGTTGTGCTGCTTCGCGAGGTCGAGGACCGGGTCCATGTTCGCGTGCGCCGGTGTGTAGAGACCGAACGTGTATCGATAGCCCTGGTTCCAGATGTCTGAGGATGATGCGACGCTGACCATGGGCACGCCGTACTTCTCGGCGACAGCTGCGGCCGCCAGCGTCAGATTCGACGTGTACG
>CAZLDA010000575.1:0-3043 GCA_964557875.1 uncultured Pseudomonadales bacterium
GACGCCCCCGAACAGTGCGTTGATGTGTTCGTACAGCGGTACGCGGCGCGCAACCGCGGCCGCTTTTGCCGCTGCGAGCGACACCGCGAGAATCGAGTTCGCACCCAGTTGCGTTTTGTTCGCCGTTCCGTCGAGATCTATCATCGTCTGATCGATTCGCTCCTGGTCGCCGGCATCGATGCCGAGGAGCGACGGCGTGATCTCCTCAGCGATTGCGCGCACCGCTTTCAACACGCCTTTGCCGAGATAACGCGCGCGGTCGTTGTCGCGTAGTTCCAATGCCTCGCGCGTTCCGGTAGACGCGCCTGACGGCGCGCACGCGCTGCCGATCGAACCGTCGTCCAGATGCACATCGGCTTCGACCGTGGGATTGCCGCGCGAATCGAGAATTTCGCGGGCAAGGATGCGTTTGATCTTGCTCATACGGTGCCTACGCCACCTCGTGCTCGAGAATGTGAATTGCCTTTACGCGCTCGGACCGGCGGTCCGACCTCGAAGTCCAATAACTGCATGACAACGTCCGTTTGTCAGGTGGTCGCGGCGACCGGCGTGGCTTCACACAGCGTTTCGTCTACTTGGGCGTATGCGAGCGCCGCTTCGATGAAACCGCGGAACAGCGGATGACCGTCACGCGGCGACGACGTGAATTCCGGGTGGAACTGACACGCCACGAACCAGGGATGATCGGCGAGCTCGATCATCTCGACGAGCCCGTCCTCGGAGCGACCCGCAATCTTCAGGCCATAGCCCTGCAACAGATCGACGTACTGTTCGTTCACTTCGTAGCGATGCCGATGCCGTTCGTACACCACGTCTTCGCCATAGATCGCCCGCGACAGTGAACCGGAGATCAGATTGCACGCCTGCTCGCCGAGCCGCATGGTGCCGCCGAGGTCGTCGCCGGCACTGCGATGCGTCAGGTTGCCGTCGCGATCGACCCACTCGGTGATCATCGCGATGACGGGATACGGCGAATTCGGATTGATCTCGGTCGAATGGGCGCCGTCGAGGCCGGCGACGTTGCGCGCGATGTCGATCACCGCCGCGTGCAGTCCGTAGCAGATGCCGAGGTACGGCACGCCGTTCTCGCGCGCGTATCGCGCCGCTTTGATCTTGCCTTCAAAGCCGCGCTGACCGAATCCGCCGGGCACGAGGATCGCATCCACGTCGCCGAGTGTTGCGGTGCCGTTGGTCTCGATGTCTTCGGCGTCGACGTAACGGATGTCGACCTTCGTGCGCGTCTGGATGCCGGCATGCACGATCGCCTCGCTCAGCGACTTGTACGCATCCAGCAGGTCGAGGTACTTGCCGACGATCGCGATCCGCACCCTGCGTTCGGGATGCAGTTGTGCGTCAACTACGCGGTTCCATTCCCAGAGATTCGCTTCGGGCGCTTCGATGCCGAACTTTTCCACCACGATGTCGTCGAGCTTCTGCTCATGCAGCATCGCCGGCACCTGGTAGATCGTCGGCGCGTCGGGCAGCAGCACGACGGCACGCTCTTCCACGTTGGTGAACAGCGCAATCTTGCTGCGCGATGACTTCGGAATCAGCCGATCTGACCGGCACACCAGCACGTCGGGCTGCAGGCCGATCGAACGCAGTTCCTTCACCGAATGCTGCGTCGGCTTGGTTTTGATCTCACCGGCGGTGGCGATGTAAGGCACCAGCGTGAGGTGGATGAACAGCGTCCGCGACGCGCCCACTTCGAGGCGCAATTGCCGGATGGCTTCGAGGAACGGTTGCGACTCGATGTCGCCCACCGTACCACCCACTTCGACGATGACGATGTCGAATCCTTCGGCCGCATCGCGCACGCGCCGTTTGATCTCGTCGGTGATGTGCGGAATGACCTGCACGGTACCGCCCAGATAGTCGCCGCGGCGTTCCTTGCGGATCACCTCGGCGTAGATACTGCCGGTGGTGAAGTTGTTCTTGCGCGACATGCGCACGCGCAGGAACCGTTCGTAGTGGCCGAGGTCGAGGTCGGTCTCCGCGCCGTCGGCGGTGACATAAACCTCACCGTGCTGGAACGGGCTCATCGTTCCTGGATCGACGTTGATGTACGGATCCATCTTGACGATGTTGATCTTGAGATTGCGGGCTTCAAGAACGGCCGCCAGCGAGGCTGTGAGGATTCCCTTTCCGAGGGACGAAACCACACCACCGGTAACGAAAATATAGCGAGTCATGAATGCGCCATCTTGATGTGAGCGCGCCAGACGAGAGTCATGAATGAGGCGCGCAAGATGGGAAGTCAGGGTAGCAAAAGGGTTCAGGCAGCACAAACAAAAGGCTTGCCGAAGGCTCGCCTCACAGCGGCTACGCGACTATTGCGGGGGGTCCGGGTGCACGCTCAACTGCCACACGTCGTCACCGACCGCGGCAAACGCCTCATCGATTGCGATGCCCGGCACCGCCGCCAGTTCCGCATCGACATAGATGAGTGGATACCCTTCGCGCAACCACGGCGGAATGCGCGCGTCATGCAGCAGCTGTTTTACGGTACGCGACCCGCCGGGACGGGGCGGTCGCAACCGCTCTCCGCCGCGGCGCGCGCGTACCTGCACCTGTACGATGTCACCCCGCAAACCCGCGCCGGCACGGCGCTGCGCGACCAGTCGGCCAACCGGTGTGATCAACGCGTCGGCCAGGCTCCATGCGGTGTCTTCGAATCGATCCCGCGTGTCGGTCACCAGATGCAGGTGCCGCGAGAACCGGCGCACGCTGCGTCCCGGCGCAACGCGCACCAGTGGCAGTCGATCAATCGCCCCCTCCCTCTGCCGCACGATCTCCATCAGCACGCGTTCGCGCACGCCGCCGACTCCGTTCGATTCGAGCCAGCGCCGCAACAGCGGCAGCGCTTGCGGATCAGCGGCTACGAGCATTGCAATCCGAGCGCCGGACGCTTCGAGTTCAGCGAGGCGCCGATCGAGTGCCGCACGCACGAGCACTGCTTCGTCGGCGAACCGGCGCGCCGCATGCTGCAGCCGATTCGCCGCATCGGGCCACTTCGCCTGAAGCACGGGCAACACTTCGTGGC
>CAZLDA010000576.1:0-1408 GCA_964557875.1 uncultured Pseudomonadales bacterium
CACCGAAATCGCCCTTCTTTGAGTTCGACTCGGATGATGTGAACGCGGCTCGGGATCTGGATTTGCGGTGGCAGGCAGAGTCGTAAGAAGACGGAGTACGTGCCATCCAACACTTGGCCCGGCGATGGCCGAGCCAGGCGCGTCAAACCTCAGTTCTCGCCTTTGCCTCTATAGTAGTGTGGATGCGAACGGAGCAGCTGGAAGTTGTTCTTCGTCACCCACCTCGACACTTCCTTGCACTGTTCGGTCCCTTGGACCGCGCCGGTCCTCCAGTGCATACCGCCGTAGATCCGCGCGACTTGAAAGTCGTGGACGTACTCGTCCACGTTCTTGTAGTAGTGCGTCGTGTTGGTCACGGTGCTATCGATATCGAAGTCGATGTGCTTCGTTCCGAAGTAGGTGGGAAGCACGCCAGCCAGAATGCCGCCGCTGCAGCCGTGCCCGGCCGGATACTCCGGGTGGTTCGGCGTCGCCACATACGGCGTCCACGACGCATCAGCCTCGGTCGCGGGATTGCCGTCGACGTCGGCGTGCGGGATGGCCGTTTGTGGACGCACGAACCGGTAGAAGTACTTCGAGTCGAAGAGCGTGATGAATGAGTCGCCCGCGCCGACCCACAACATCGCGAGCAGCCGCGCGTTGTCGGCGACGGAGCGATCCGAGTTTGCGAAGCGCGCGAAGTTCCGCGGCAGGAATGTCGCGGGATTCTCGGTAGCGAAACGCGCGAGTTCCGCTTGCTCCGGTGTGCGCAGCGCGCTGACCGTGCCACCCCAGTCTTTGGTCTCATTGAAATCACGCGCGTAGACAGCGCTCGTCAAATCGGGCGGACCATACGCGCGGAACTTCGTAGCGCTCGGCACCGCGAACGGCCGCACGAACGGTAGGTAGATGAACACCGGCGTCGGTGTCGCCGGAACCGGAACGAAATCGTCCGGCGCACCGTTCGGCGTGTAGGTGATCGGATTCAGCCGCCCGTCATTCGCCCGAAACGCGAGCACGTCGTCGCCCACTTCGACGCCGACCGCGATGCCCTTGCGCTGCGCCCACGTGCCCGTGCTCCCCGGCTGATACCGGGCGCAGGCCGCCTGGTACACCGGCGCGCGCGACGGGAAAAGCCCGGCGAGAACGCGACAATTTGCGGCCGCGGCCGCGTAGTCGATCGCTGCACCTGCCGTCGGCGACTTCGGTATCGCAGCGAACGGCTTCGCTTTCTTCGCGATCGCGTTGGTCGCGTCGTACATCGCGATATGCGCGGTCGGCATGTCCAGGCTGAAATTCGGTCGCAGTTCCTCCGCTGTGACCTGTGGGTAGCCGGTTGCATTCATCGTGTTCATCGTGAGCAGGCTCATGTCCTGGATCACGTCGGCGCGAGTAGACACACCGAAAAGCAGGAACATCAACGGAATCA
>CAZLDA010000576.1:1508-3037 GCA_964557875.1 uncultured Pseudomonadales bacterium
TGGATCACGTCGGCGCGAGTAGACACACCGAAAAGCAGGAACATCAACGGAATCACCGCAGCAATGCCGCGGCCGAAACGAACGCGTATATAGGACATGTTGGTTTCTCCCCCCTGTGGACGAGGGAAGATAGATCAGCACCCTTCATCGACGGTCTGAAGTTTGCCTGAAGCAGCTCTCGACGCCGCGAGCCCAACGAGTGAGCTCAGTGGAAGGTGTCGCCTCCGTTACCAGCACTGGAAGTCGTGGTTACCCACCGGCTCGCAGAAATCACCCCACGATCCCGCCGCCCGCCACATTTCGGGCAAGCCCAACTCCATGAGGAACGCCTTGAACTGAGAGGTAGCGCGAACCTCTTTCAGTTGCGGAAACCACAGCACGTGCCAGGCACCAAATCCGTCGACAAGGTACTCGGCCCGCAAGAAGCTCATCGCCATGTCAACGTCACCGTGGTGCGCGGCGATCATCGCACTGAACGCGAAATCGCCACGAACCGCATTGCCCTTGGCCAGGACTTGCCGCATAGCCTGCAGCACCCCTTCGCGCTCACCAAACCAGCAGCGACCGAGAGGTGTCTTGGAGAACCCCGGGAAACGCCTGTCAGCTTCCTCGGCATTCGGCTGATCCATCGCCAACATGTGGAGGTACTCGCGATCGGCGGCCGGCGATAGTCCCTTCAGCCGTTCGTAGCTGTCGCGTGCTTCTTCCTTGCGACCGAGCACGTAGTACGCTTCGTGGTTGCTCCCGTGCACACTGTCCGCACACTGCAGCCGTTCCGATTCTGCGAGACGTTCGGTCCACCTGCCGACCTGGTGCATGTAGTACATGACTTCGGGACCGATGATCGACTCCTGTCCGTTTCGCAATCGAATGGCGTCATTCATCGCCGCATCAGCCGCGAGGAACTGGCGGCGCGACAGCAGATACCACCCCTTTGCGGAATGTGCTCGCCAGAGCTGAGGCTCCAGATGGAGTGCACGCTCCACGGCGTGCAGCATGTCTCGCAGGCTCTGCTCGGTGAGCGCCGTTTGCCGCGCGCGGGCGCCGAAAGTCTGAGACAGCAGCACCCACGCGCGCGCGTACGCGGGATCGATCTCCACAGCCCGTTGTAACTCGGCTATCGCTCGCTCGGTCGTATCGAGCGTGTGGTGCCATAGCAACGCGTTGCCGCGCAAGTAGTGCGCGTTAGCCAACGGGTTGCGCGTGTTTCCCGACAATTCCAGTGAGGGGCTCTGTCGCGCCATGCTGAGCGCATTCGCCACTGCTTCGCCCACCTCTCTTTGAATCTCTAGAACGTCGTCGACGTGGCGATCGAAGTCTGCGGACCAGAGTTGAAAGCGGTCCGCACAACTGACGAGCTGCATCGTCACGCGCAAGCGCTTGCCTGCAGATCGCACGCTGCCCTCGAGCAGATGCGCGACACCGAGCGCGCGGCCGACCTCGGCGTAATCGATGGGATGGCGACCTTTGTGCGTAAACGAAGGCGCATGTCCTGCGACTCGAAGCCCGGGAATCCTCGACAGGCGATC
>CAZLDA010000577.1:0-3030 GCA_964557875.1 uncultured Pseudomonadales bacterium
ATTTCGGCTACAAACAGGGGACATTCTCCTCAATGAAGGACAGAGCCGCGAGTTGGTGGGGCGTTGTGCAATTTACGACGGTGCGATAGAAGGTTGTTGCTTTCAAAACACCCTCATTCGCTATCGCCCAGGTGAGTCCGTATTGACGAAATATGCGTATGCATTCTTCCAGTACTGCTTCCACTTTGGAGTCTTCGCAGCTATTGCTAGTCAAACGACCTCAATCGCGCATCTCGGTGCAGATAGATTTGGAGCTTTATCCATGCCGGTGCCCACGATAATGGAACAGCAACGAATCGCTAACGACATCGCTCAAATCTCTCGACTCGAGTCTCTGGTTATTGAACAATTGCTTCACGTGCGAAGGCTTCAGGCGAGTCTCGTTAACATGGTCGTCTCATGAGCTTCACTGAGATAAACACCGTCGAGCGGATGATCGTCGATGCCCTATCGTCGCACGTTAGCGGTAGCGAGACACCGAAGCAGTTTCGAGAGGATCCCTCGCGGTACGGCCGGACCATCGTCGACAAGCTAAGTCCAACACGATGGGAATATGTCCCTGCCCCGGAGATTCCGCGCCAGCTCGGCGATGTAATGGTTGAATCGTGGGTGCGTCTGGCGCTAATCCGGCTCAATCCGGAGATCAAAACTCAGCCCGACCGCGCCGACGAGGTCATTTACGCGCTCCGCGCGATCCTACTGTCCGTGCAATCCGACGGCTTGGTCCGAGCCAACGAAAACTTTATGGCCTGGTTGTGCGGGGAAAAGACGATGCCCTTCGGCCCGCACGGCGAGCACGTACCCGTGCGTCTTGTGCACACAAATGATTCCTCGCGTAACCAACTCGTCGTCACCAACCAGTGGGTCTACAAGGCGGGCTCCGCGGAGAAACGCTTCGACATCGTTTTCCTGGTCAACGGCCTGCCGTTGGTCATCGGCGAAGCCAAGACGCCCACACGCAGCGCTGTGACATGGTTCGACGGCGCGTTTCAGATTAACGAGATTTACGAGAAGCAAGTGCCGGCCATGTTCGTGCCGAACGTCTTTTCCTTTGCCACCGAGGGGAAACTGTTTCGCTACGGATCCGTCCGCATGCCGATCGACATCTGGGGTCCGTGGCGGACACGCGAGAACGATCCCGAAGGTTCACTGGCCGACGTGCGTCGAACGGTCGAGAGCATGCTCCAGCCAGAGGTGGTCCTGGACATCCTGCAGAACTTCACGCTGTTTGCGACGGACAAGAAGCACCGGCGCATCAAGATCATCTGCCGGTACCAGCAGTACTTCACTACGAACCAGATCGTCGAGCGAGTAGTGACCGGCTACCCGAAAAAGGGTCTCATCTGGCACTTCCAGGGCAGCGGTAAGTCGTTGTTAATGGTCTTCGCTGCGCAGAAGCTGCGACTCCACCCGCAACTTGGAAATCCGACCGTCATTATCGTCGTGGATCGCATCGACCTCGATACCCAGATAACGGCTACCTTCAACGCATCCGACGTACCGAATATGGTAGGCGTTTCGACACGGTCAGAATTGCAGACCCTGCTCTGCCAGGACGTTCGAAAGGTGCTCATAACAACCATACACAAGTTCGGCGAGGCCGGCGGAAAACTGAACGAACGGTCCAACGTCATCGTAATGGTGGATGAAGCGCATCGCACCCAGGAGGGCGACCTCGGCCGCAAGATGCGCGAGGCGCTGCCGAACGCGTTCCTTTTCGGTCTCACGGGCACGCCAATCAATCGAGCCGGCAAAAACACCTTCTGGGCGTTCGGGGCGGACGAAGACGAGAAGGGCTACATGAGTCGGTACTCCTTCCAGGAGTCCATCCGCGACAAGGCGACGCTGCCGCTGCATTTTGAGGCGCCTGAGGTGAAGCTCAAGATCGACAGGGCCGCGATAGACGAAGCCTTCAGGCAAATTACTGACGCGTTAAGTGAACAAGACCGCGACGACCTGGCCAAGCGAGCGGCCAAGATGGCTGTGCTCGTGAAGAATCCCGAACGCATTCGCGCCGTGGTAAAGCACATGGTCATGCACTTCCAACAAAAGGTCGAGCCGAACGGATTCAAGGCCCAGGTTGTAGTCTTCGATCGCGAGTGCTGCGTCCTCTACAAGCAGGTCATGGACGAGTTTACCGATCCGGAAGCGAGCGCGATTGTGATGACAGGCGCACAGCACGATCCGCCCGAGTGGAAGAGGAGGAAAAGCTCCTCGACCGCTTCCGCGATCCAGCGGATCCACTCAAGTTTGTCATCGTGACAAGCAAATTGCTCACCGGTTTCGACGCGCCTATCTTGCAAGTGATGTATCTCGACAAGCCGATGAAAGATCACAATCTGTTGCAAGCTATCTGCCGCACAAACCGCACGTTCGGTCAGGAGAAAACGCACGGGTTGATCGTTGATTACATCGGCATTTTCGACGATGTCGCGCGAGCCCTGGACTTCGACGAGAAGGCCGTCCAGCAGGTCGTCAGCAATATTGATGAACTGCGCAAGGCGCTTCCGGTCCAAGTGCAAAACTGTCTTGCTTTCTTCCCCGACGTGGACCGAAGTGTCGGCGGCTACGAGGGGCTGATTGCCGCTCAGGAATGCCTGCCCGACAACGACACACGAGATAAGTTCGCCTCAAACTACGTCGTGCTTGGCACAATCTGGGAAGCGCTATCGCCCGATCCAGTACTGAGCCTCTATGAGACGGACTACAAGTGGCTGACGCAGGTCTACGAGTCGGTGAAGCCGCCCAGCGGCAACGGAAAACTTCTGTGGCACGCCCTCGGCGCGAAGACAGTAGATCTAATCAATCAAAACGTGCACTTGGAGTCAGTCCGGGATGACGTGGAAACGCTCATCCTGGATGCCGAAGTGCTCGACGGCATTCTGAAGGAAGCCGACCCAGCGAAGCGTGCAAAGGAGATTGAAATCAAGCTTGTAGCCCGCCTAAGGAAACATCTGGGGAACCCGACATTCACTGCTTTGGGTGAGCGACTAGAGAGGGTTCGGGAGCGCCACGAACAGGGTATGCTCA
>CAZLDA010000578.1:0-3026 GCA_964557875.1 uncultured Pseudomonadales bacterium
CGATCGGTTGACACACGTGCGCGGCATCGGCCGCTGGACGGTGGAGATGTTGCTGATCTCTCGCCTCGGCCGACCGGACGTGTTGCCGGCAGACGACTTCGGCATTCGCAAAGGGTTTTCGGTGGCGTTCAGGAAGAGCGAAATGCCGACGCCCAAAGAGGTGCTCGCTCGCGGCGCGAAGTGGGCGCCGTACCGCACCGTTGCGAGCTGGTACTTGTGGCGTGCGTCGGAGAGTTGATGCGCTGAATTCACAGCGTGCGTGCGAGCCCTTCGAGTATTCCTGCCCAGCCTTGCCTGGTTCGCTCCTGGAATTCGGCCGACACACCGTGGTGTGTCAGCGTCAGTTCGCATCCGGCATCGGCTGCGGTGAGCTCGATGACCACGCGGGTGAACTCTGCGGAGTACTGCGGCACCCCGAACTCGAACGCCAGACGGCGCGGACGATCGATTTCCAGATACGTTCCGACGTGTTCCACGTCTACGCCGTCGCGCCGGTCCACGAAACAGAGATGTCCGCCGACGCGGGCGTCGATCTCCGCGCGCACCATCACGCCGGTGGGTGCTGCAAACAGGAACTTCGAGGCGCGCTTTGCGTCAAGCCATGCATCGAACACGCGCTCGGTAGACGCGTCGAAGCGGCGCGTAACCTGTATGGCTTCCGTTCGAGTGTTGTCGTTCATCTAAAACGCCGAAGAGATCAGGCAGCGGCGGGCCGTGGAGTCACGTGCCAGTAGCGCACGTCGGGTGGCGCATCGCCGGCGGGTGCGCTCAGCTGATACTTCGCGGCGTAGGCGGCTTGTACACGCGCTGTGACGTCGGGATCGTCCAGCGGTACCAGTCGCACCGCGTATGTGTTGTCACCGATGCGCAACTTCACGTCCGGATTGTTGTCCACCCAACCGGGCCAGTGTTTTGTCTTCGGTGCACTCGCGCCGACGTACAGCTCACCATCTACCTGCGCGCACCAGATCGTCACCGCGTGCGGAATCAGATACGGCGTGTGCACCTGAACGGCGATCTCCTGGTTTTCGTCGGTGAACCGCCAGTCGGTGGGCACCGGCGCGTCGACGCCGCCGAGCGATATGCCCGCGCGCGTATCGTGCGGGCCGCATCCGGACAACAGCAGTGCAAGACAAACTGCGAGTAGCGATGTGATCTTCATGAGTCCCCCTCCCTCAAAAAAAGTCACGGCGATTTGGCGACCTGGTAGATCGCGGTGTGGCGGATCGTTGCTACCGCCGCGCTGGCATCGTTGCGAATCTCCACATCGTTGACGATGTACTGGTGACCCTTGCGTTCGAACGCGTCTACGCAGCGACCGGCGATGGTGAAGCTCTGTCCGACGCGCGCGTCGCGGCGATGCTGTATGCGGCTTGCAGTGTGAATTGCCGGGCCATAGCTGAACGAATGGTGCAGCCAGTAGATCGGCTGATTCGCGTACCAGGCCGGATGGACGCGCGCATTTTCGCCGTAGAAGCACGCGAGCGTTTCGTTTTGCTTCTCGCGGCAGAACGCCTCTGCGTCGGCGCGCGAGAGCGGTACCAAACGCGTTCGCAACTCTTTGCCGATCGGTACGTTCTGCGGCGTAAGGGCGGGCAGCGGATCTGCGGCAGGTTCTGCGTGTTTGTGCAGCGGAACGGTCAACTCGGCCAACCACGGCGCGTCGCCCACTCCGATGTGGCCGTCGATCCGCACGCGCGTGTCGTCACCGCGCACCTCGAATGTGCCGTCGGCACCGATCGAAACGGTCAGTCGGTCGTTCGGAAACACCGGGCGCCGAAACGCAACGTCGGCCCATCCATGCTCGAGCCACTGCGTCCCCGCCGCATCGATGATCGCGTCGGCACACCAGCCGTAGATGGTGGCACCACCCACGAGCGCGGCGCGAAAACCGTAGTCGCGTGCGCCGTCGCTCGAGTGGATCGGGTTGCCGGGATTCGGCGCGTCGGCCTCGGGCATCACCGCGACGATCGTGCGTTCGACCGCGCGCACGATCAGATCACCGTGGCTGCGCGTAGAGCCGCAATGTCGGAGAGCGAGTAGCCGAGCTCGGTGAGGATTTCGTCGGTGTGTTCGCCGAGCTTCGGCGGCGCGCGCAACGGCGCCGGCCCGTCTGGCGTCGCGACATAGCCGCTTCCAACCACGCGAACACGCTTGCCCGGTTTCATCGGCAGGTCGATCTCGACCAATGCCGTACGATTCTCGAATTGTGGGTCCGCCGTCACTGTTGCGAACTCCCGAATCTCTGCCACCGGCACGCCGGCTTCGATGAGTCGATCGAGCCACGTCTGAGTATCAGCGCGAGCGAACAAGCTCGTCAGTAATTCGTTAACCGCGGGTGTGTTGGCTACGCGTGCGTCGTTGGTGTTGAAGCGCGGGTCTTCGTATCGATCGAGGCAGCCCACTACCTCGAACAATTTCTGTACCTGTAGTTCTTTCAGCGCGACGACCTGGATGTAGCCGTCGGCAGTGGCGAAGACGTTTGCGGTCGGTGAGCGGGTCGGCGAACGATTGCCGAATAGCTCGGGCTGCACGCCGTTGACGAGATATCCGCTGACCTGCGGAGCCTGCATCACCATGGCGGTGTCCATCATCGCCACGTCGAGGCGCTGTCCTTCACCGGTCACGCTGCGGCGATATAGCGCGGCGGAGATCGCGAACGCGGTATTCAGCGCGGTAGCCATGTCCACCGGCATGTAGCCGGTGCGAGTCGGGCCTGTTTCCGGATGGCCGGTAATCGCCATCATGCCGCTCGCCGCCTGAATGGCGCCGTCATACGCCGCGTAGCCGGACTTGGGTCCGCTTTGGCCGTAGCCGGAGATCGAGCAGTAAATGAGGTTGGGCTTCAACGCGGCGAACGTCTGGTAGTCGAAACCAAGCCGTTGCATGACGCCGGGCGTGAAGTTCTCTACTACCACATCGGCCGTGTTCACCAACGCCTGCACGATGGCGCGCGCTTCCGGCGCCTTGAGGTTCAGCGTGAGGCTGCGTTTGCCGATGTTACATGTCAGGAACGAGGGCGACAT
>CAZLDA010000579.1:0-3018 GCA_964557875.1 uncultured Pseudomonadales bacterium
CCACGAGGCCGACCGGCACCGTGACGCGGTCCGCCACGACCCGAGTGATAGCGCATGGCATCGAGCGTGAGTTGTTCTGGTCTCTTCCTGTGGGTTGGTCGCGGCATGGACTAAGGTTAGGGCGCGGGTGCAAACGCGGATGCCGGGCAACAGCCTCACTTGCCGTGCGAGATCTCGCACCGATTTCCTAAGAGGTTCCCACCAGTTGTGCTGCACCCGAGGCACCCGCCGTGCATGCAACATGGCCCTATTCAATACGCTCAGTCGATACGCGTGCGTTCGGTCCCGTAAGCACACCGCGCGATCCCGGTCGCCGCACGAGACTTCATCAGCTCGATCTCAGCACCCCAATACCCGGGGTCGATTGGGGCGATGGTCCAAACGTGGCGAGCCACCCGCAACGGTCCAGCCGACGCGACACCTCGCACAACGGAAACACCGATCGGACCCCCTGGCCACGCCGTCGATCCATCAACGGGTTGCACTACATCGATATGGGCGATGGTCCAAAGCGGCCCGGGACGGCTATTTTCAGTGGATGGCTGGAGATCCCGAATCTCCGCGAAGGCGGAGTTCTACTACAAAGGAGTTATTCCGCGGCTGTGCCGCCGCACTCCGAGTCGCAGGCGGCAACGCCGCATGAACCGGATTCGGTGGGATAGAACACCGGTGCGAAGCCGCCGCCCGGTGTGCGGAAGTTGGTCGTCTGTCCCTGGTACAGACGCGCGGCGATCAGCAGCACTTCGCCGTCGTAGACGTAGTTTCGAAGATCGACCTTGAGTACCTGTGTCGCGTTGTCGTCGGGCGCGTTTCGTTCGCTCGGCGGCACCAGAGCTTGCGCTACATACTGCCCTGCCAGGATTTCGGCGAACACCCGGCGGGTCAGTTTATCGCCGCGATAAGCGCCGCCGCTGCCGAAGCCGCGGGCCGGCTTGAAGAACAGCCGCTTGCGCTCGTGCCACAGCGTTTCCGCGTCTTCGGGTTTCACGACGGTCGTCCGGGGAACGTTGCGCAGTAGCTGTTCCGAGATGGACGGTGCGATGTGCCAACGAGCCAGTGCTGTCGCGTCGCTGAGTAACGCGAGATTCCGCTTGTCGGCGAACAATGCGTGGCTGTGCGGATGCGGCGTAATCACCGCCGAATCGGTTTCGTATGCGCGAGCCAGTGCGGCGTGTTCGGGCCGTTCGAAGTAGAAATCCGTCAGCCGGTTGTATACCAGATCGATCGGGCCGGATGCATGCCAAATCAAGCCCTCCCGTAGTTTCAGTTCTGACGGATCCGCAATGGTGGTGCGGATGCCGCGCGCCTCGAACAGCCGCTGGAAGAGTAAAAACTCGGGGTAGAGGTATTGCGTAGCCGGCGCCGTATCGACGATTGCGATGTGGCGCAGCGGCGCATTGCCGCGCGCGGCGCGCCAATCGGTCAGGAACATCGCGAACAGGCGTTCTTCGATCGTCGAGTAGTCGCTGGGGCCGCTCACCAGATCGGCCACTTCGCGGCAACACGCCTGCTGCGCGCGGCCCATCTCGGCGTTCAGCATCACGCCGCCCGCGTTGGTGTTGATCTCGATCAGCTGCGGTCCGTCCGCACCCAGATGAAAGTCGTAGCCCTGCAGAACGCCGTGCGCAGCGGGACGCCGCAGGGCAATGGTCGGTGCTTTTGCGAGCGCTTCGCTTCGGTATGCATCGGTGCCGACCACTGCGTGCACCGCGCGGATCACCTGTTGCATTTCGAGTACGTGCGAACGGGACACGAACACCGGCAGCGACGAAAACAGGTGCGGGTGCGATTCGTGCAACGAACGATCGAGTCCGCCGGGTGCCAGATCGGCGTCGAGCCATTCGCGCAACGCGGTCACGTCGGTGCCGATGCAGAAGCACTCGCGATTCAGTCGATCGGCGGGAGAGAGCGGTGGGCTGACAGCAGACATTTCGGTTGGAGTCGATCCCGGCAATTCGGACGACCGGTAGATTGCAGCGCACAGCTTCAATTGCAAGCGGCAATTGCAAGGGGAGCCTTGTGGTAACGTCGCGGGCATGACGGTTCCTCTGCATCTCGGGCTCACTCCCTGGCTCGCGCCGATCGGTCGCCGGGCCGATGAGCTGTCGCGCCAGGCAGAGTTGGCGGAGCGGTGGGGCTACGAATCGTTCTGGCTGCCCGAAAACCATTTCGGCGAAGGTGCGATTCCAGAGCCGATGATGCTGCTCTCCGCGGTGGCCGGTGCAACGCGAACGATCCGGCTCGGCACCACGTCGTATCTGCTGCCACTGCGCCATCCATTGCAGGCCGCCGAGCAGGTTGCCGTGCTCGATCAGTTGTCGAACGGCCGCGTGATTCTCGGGGTGGGCCGCGGCTATCAACCTGCGTTGTTCGACGCGTTCAACGTGATACGTTCCGAAAAGCGCGAGATCTTTGCCGACAGTCTCGCGACCATGCGGCGTGCGTGGCGCGGCGAAGCGATCGGCGGCGACGCCAACGTTTCGCTCTGGCCGCGACCTGTGCAGACGCCGCATCCGCCCATCTGGGTCGCGGCGTTCGGTCCGAAAGCGCTGAATCAGGCCGGCACGCTCGGTTTGCCGTATCTCGCGTCGCCGATGGAATCGTTCGAGGTGCTCGTTCGCAACTACGCGCGCCATGCAGAAGCGTGCAGGCAAGCCGGGGTTGCCGTTCCGGGCGTCGTGCCTATCATGCGCACCGTGTTCGTCAGCCGCGATGGCGCGCAGCTCGATCGGGTGCGCGATGCGTTGGCAACACAAGTGGCGACGATGCGCGCGCAAGCGAACGACACGATGCGCACGCGTATGCCGGAAACGGTCGAAGAATGGGGCATCGTCGGCACGCCGGAGCAGGTGCTGGCGCGAATATCCGAGTACCGCAGCCGCCTCGGCATGACGCTCCTGATTGCGACGCGACTACGTATCGGCGGCATCGATGCACAGGCGCTCGAAGATTCGATACATACATTGGCCGAGATCGTTGGCTGAGGGGAGAGCAAATGACTTTTCGTATTCTGTGGCC
>CAZLDA010000580.1:0-3014 GCA_964557875.1 uncultured Pseudomonadales bacterium
GCGGCTCAACACAGCCGGTGGTGGGGCGAACAGCTATCCGCCCTGCCCGATCGGAACGTGATCGTACAACCCGGCAATCGTGGCACCGGCCTCGGCATCCTGCTTTCGGTACTGCGTGTGCTGGAGCGCGACGAGGATGCGCGCATCGTATTTCTGCCCGCCGATCACTACGTCGAGAAGGAATACGTACTGGCTGCGGCCACGCGCAACACGCTCGACCTGTTGCGCCGTTTCGACCGCGACATCGTGATGGTCGGCATCACACCGGAATCCGCGGACCCCGAGCTCGGTTACATCGTTCCAGGGAATCGCGCGGCGGCAGGCGTGTTCGACGTGGAGCGCTTTGTCGAGAAGCCCCAGCGTGAGGTCGCCGAGGAAATGCTGGCAACACGCTGCTACTGGAACAGTTTCATTTTCGCTGCGCGCGCACGCTACCTGCTGTCGCTGTTCGAGTCGCTCTATCCGCACGAAGTGACGGAGATGCGCTCCGCCATGCGCGCCGACCGATACAACGGCCGCACCGCGATGCTAGCGGATCTCTACGAACGTTTGCCCGAGATCGACTTCTCGCGGCACATCGTCGAACGCTCCGCCAACCGCTTGAAGCTGGTGGCCGTCGGCGCGTGCGGCTGGAGCGACCTCGGCACGCCCGAACGCGTCGCCGAAACGATACGACGCTTGAGCCACGCACCATCCGACCGGGCGAGCGCATCTGTCGAACTGCTCCGTCGTCGCCCGGCAGCGAGCTCGGTCTGGAATCTTGCCCAGGCCCATGCCTCCCTGGCCGCGGCCGTTTGAATCCGTCAGGAGATATGAAGATGAAACTCACCTCCATCCTGTTGCTTCTGAGCGTCGTGACTTCTGCAAGTGCGGACGACGCCCCGCCGCCGATAGCCGGCGGCAACATCACCCTCGCGGGCGCACACCAGTTGCTGGATGCCGCGCAGAGTTATGCGAGGTCGCACGCCGCTCCGGGCGCCGCGATCGCGATTGTCGATTCGGCCGGCAACCTCGTCCTGCTCGAACGCTTCGACGGCACGTTCCCGGCTGCGCCCGCGGTATCGACCGGCAAGGCGCGCACGGCGGTGATGTTTGCCAAACCGACGCGCGCGCTCGAAGACGCCGTGAATAAAGGACGCTTCACGATGGTGACGCTGCCGGAGGTCACTTCGTTCACGCCGCTGAAGGGCGGCGTACCGATCCTCGTTGGCGGCCGCACCATCGGCGCGATCGGCGTCAGCGGCGCGGCGAGCGCGGATCAGGACGACGAGATTGCCCAGGCAGGGGTGGATGCGTTCACCAAGACGCTGGCGCAGGCGGATTCGGTGACGCACCTCGACCACACGGCCGTGAGCGCGGCGTTCAAGAGCGGCGCGCACCTGCTTCGCGGGCCCGGCTACAAAGTCGACGCGAGTCGCCGCGACGGCTCCGGCGAAGCCGAAGTCCATACGCACGACACGGATGTCTTCTACATCGTCTCGGGCCGCGCAACCTTCGTCACCGGCGGCGAAGTGGTCGATCCGCATACGACCGCGCCGAACGAGATCCGCGGCGCATCGATCAGGAACGGCACGGCACGGAATCTGTCGGCCGGTGATGTCGTTGTGGTGCCGAGCGGCGTGCCGCACTGGTTTCAGGCGGTCACTGAACCGCTCAGCTACTTCGTCGTCAAGTCGCAGAGCTAGGAGCAATCATGCGCCCCATTGCACTCGTTAGTTACGTTCTCTTCGGTCTGCTCACGTCATCGATCGCGTCGAGTTCGCGAGCCGATACACCGGACGGTCTGCCGCTTGCGAGCATCGATCTGCGCACCGACTCGGGTGTCGCGCTCGTGAAGGGCCAATGGCGCTATAGCGACACGCGCATCGTGCCCATCGAATTCGGCAGCGCAGGCGCCGACGGCCAGCCGGACGGCCCGAAGGTCGCCACTTACGACTTCGAGCCGCACGCCGGTGCTGCCGACTTCGACGACGCGGCGTGGCAAGCCATCGCGCCGACCTCGCTCGAGAAGCGCCGCGGCCACGGCAAGATGTCGTTCAACTGGTATCGCATCGGTGTCACGGTGCCGGACCGCGTCGGCGATTTCGATCCGACCGGCGCAACGCTGGTTTTCGAAACGTCGCTCGACGACTACGCGGAGGTGTGGGTCGACGGCGAACTGGCGCGCGCACCGGGCCAGCGCGGCGGTTCCGTCGTCGCCGGCTGGAACGCGCCGAATCGGCTGATCGTCGGCCGCAACGTTCGGCCGGGTCAGAAGATCCAGCTCGCGGTATTCGGCATCAACGGACCCATCTCGAACGCACCGACGAATTTCATCTGGATGCGCGAGGCGGTGCTCTCGTTCTATCCGCCGACACCGGTGCCGCTCGCCGTAACGCCGCAGGAAGTGAACGTCGAAGTCGTTCGGCTCGACCCGCGCATCGACGCCATCGTTCCGCCGAATGCGAAGGTGTTCAAACTGGCCGAGGGCTTCCAGTTCACGGAGGGACCGATCTGGGTGAACGGCGCCCTGCTGTTCAGCGATCCGAACGCGAACACGATCTACCGCTACTCGGACGCGGACGGGCTCAGCGTGTTCCGCCCGCGCAGCGGTTACGACGGCGCCGACATCGTCGAATATCACCAGCCGGGTTCGAACGGTCTGACGCTCGACCCGAACGGCCGCCTGACGATCAACGAGCACGGCAACCGCCGCGTCACGCGCCTCGACGCCAACGGTCAGACTATGGTGCTCGCCGACCGCTACGACGGCAAGCGTCTGAACAGCCCCAATGACCTCGTCTATAGGCGCGACGGCAGTCTGTACTTCACGGATCCACCATTCGGCTTGCCGAAGGTTTACGACGATCCGCGCAAAGAACTCGCGTTCAGCGGCGTGTATCGCGTCAAAGACGGCAACGTCACGTTGCTCGCGAACGAACTCAAAGGACCGAATGGGCTCGCGTTCTCACCGGATGAAAAGTTCCTGTACGTCGACAACTGGGACACGCAGCGCAAGGTGGTGATGCGCTACC
>CAZLDA010000581.1:0-3013 GCA_964557875.1 uncultured Pseudomonadales bacterium
TCGCCGTACTTCGGCTGCAGCGGCGTCGCGAGTACCAGTTCGATCATTGCAGACTGCCCTGCTGCGACCGGCGCTGACTCGAGCAAAGCAACGTGTCCTTCTGCGTGGCTCGCGGCGTGGTAAACGTGCACCGGCAGCCAGTGCCGCACGCTGCGTGGAAAGTCGGGGAGTACTTGCAGATCCATCACGATCGAGTGCGTAGGTGCGAACGCTGTCGGTGCCATCAGCCAATCACCTCGTCCGACCTGGTCGAGCGAAATGCCGCCGAGGCCGATCGCGCACCGATCGCCTGCCGCGGCGCGATCGGCCATACGATCGGAAACGCGCAACGATCGAACGCGCGCCTCGAGCGCACGTGAACCGACGCAGAGTTCGGCGCCATTCTCCACCACGCCGGAGTGAACGGTGCCCGTTACAACGACGCCGACACCGTTGATGACGAACGCGCGATCGACGGCAAGACGGAATTCCTGGTCGATGGCAACTTCGGAACTTTCCGAGGCAGCCGACGCGATGTGTTGCCGCAGCACATCGAGGCCTGTGCCGTCCACGCAGGAGGTGCCAACGACTCCGCTGAGGTTCAAGCCGGATTCGCGTGCGAGGCCCGCGACCGCATTGCGCACGCTCTCCAGTCGATCGCGGTCCACGCAGTCCGATTTGGTAACGGCGGCAACACCGCGTTCTACGCCGAGCAGCCGCAGGAGTGCGAGGTGTTCCAGCGTTTGCGGCATCGGACCGTCGTCAGCGGCAACAACCAACAGCGCATGCTGGTGTGCCGCAACGCCGGCGACCATGTTGTGAATGAAACGATGGTGGCCGGGCACGTCGACGAAGCCGATGCGCCGGCCTGCGATGTCGGTGTAGGAAAAGCCGAGGTCGATGGTGAGTCCGCGGCGTCGTTCCTCGGCGAGCGTGTCTGTGTTCACCCCCGTCAGGGCCTCGACGAGGCTGGTTTTACCGTGATCGACGTGGCCCGCCAGCGTGACGATCATGCGTCAGAGTCCACGGAGCGCGGCGCACAACGCATCGGGGTCGTCGATCGCGCGTACGTCCAACCACAGCACGCCGTTTTGCACGCGCCCGATCACCGGCGTGTCGAGTTGCCGCAACCGCGCCGCCAGTTCCGTGATGTCGCGATCGGATTGCGCCGAAATGGATACGGCCATGCTCGGTAACGTCTTCTCAGGCAAGGCGCCGCTGCCGATCTGACATTCACTCGCGGTCGCATCGATTGTATAGGTAGAGCGAAGTTGCTCGCGCAGCGCCGCAGCAACGCGCTGTGCGATGGGGATGAGTTGCTCGCGCGAGCGGGTCAGCGTGGCAAACAATGGCAGTTCTTCGACGAGTCGTTCGGGATCCTGATAGAGACGCAGCGTGTAGTGCAGGATCGCCAGGGTGATCTTGTCGCACCGCAACGCGCGCTTGAGCGGGTTGCGGTTGATCCGCTCGATCAGATCGCGGCGGCCGACGATCAGCCCGGCCTGAACCGAACCGAGCAGTTTGTCCCCGCTGAAAGTAACGAGATCGGCTCCTTCGGCGAGCGTTTCCCGTACCGTGGGCTCGTGTGGGAGTCCGAAACGTTCCAGGTCGATCAACGCGCCGCTGCCGAGGTCGACTACCAGCGGTAGAGCTTTGGCGCGCGCAAGTGTCGCGAGCTGTGGTGTTTCGACGTCACTCGTGAATCCGACGATGCGATAGTTGCTGGGATGCACCTTGAGCAGCATCGCTGACGTTGTGTCGATGGCGCGTTCGAAGTCGCGCAGGTGAGTGCGATTGGTCGTGCCCACCTCGCGAATGGTGCAACCCGATCGCTCGATGATGTCCGGCAGGCGGAAGCTGCCGCCGATTTCGATCAATTCCCCGCGCGAAACCGGCACCGATCTGCCGAGCCCCAGCGTGTTCAGCACCAGCAGCAGCGCTGCCGCGTTGTTGTTGACGATCGTCGCGGCTTCGCCGCCCGTCAGCGCGCACAACATGGGTTCGATGGCGGTGTCACGCTCGCCTCGGCGACCCTGATCGAGGTCGTATTCGAGCGTTACCGGGTTGACGGCGGCTTCGACGCCGGCTTGCGCCATCGCGCGACTGATCTGCGCGCGACCGAGGTTGGTGTGGATGACCGTACCCGTCATGTTGAAGACGTTTCGAAGACCGGGCCCAACGCGATCGTTGAGGCGCTGTTCAACCGCGTCCCTATATGAATCCTCCGCAGTCGCCCACACGGGCGGTGTCGGTTCGCGTCGGGCCTGCTGCTGCAGCTCGCGCACGGTCTCTTTGACCAGTTCGATGCCATAACGGTCCACCACCACGGCAAGGGCGGCGTGGCGGATGATCCGGTCGACGCTCGGAAGCCGGGCGTGTGCCGACATGGGGAGATTCCAAGGAAAATCACGTGCCCCGTAGTCTACTCGCAACACCGATTTGGCGAAGGTAGTATCCGGCCGGCCACCGCGGGAGTACCAGAATGACCAAGGAATTGAGCTACGCATCCGGGCCTGCCGACACCGGGCTGCTCGGCATCACCATCGGCGACATGCTAGATGCAACCGTCGCAAAGCACGGCGCTAACGAGGCGCTGGTGGCGCGACATCAGGGGATTCGCTGGACGTACGCCGAGTTCGGACGTCGCGTCGACGAGTTGGCCCGGGCGCTGATGGCCCTGGGAGTCGAAAAGGGTGAGCGCGTGGGGATCTGGTCGACGAATCGCGCCGAATGGACGCTGACACAGTTCGCAACCAGCAAGCTCGGCGCGATTCTCGTGAACGTGAACCCCAGCTATCAGGCTTCAGAGCTTGAATACGCGCTGAACCAGTCGGGTTGCCGTTATCTCGTGCTTACCGATGCATTCAAGACGACCAACTACAACCAGATTCTCGAGAGCATCGCGCCGGAGATCCGAGCGGGCGTTCCGGGGAAGTTGAAGCTCGCGCGCGTGACGCAACTCGAGGTAGTGATCACGCTCGGGGATCCGCGCCCGGGTATGCTGTCGTGGGCAGACGTACTCGCACGCGCCGGC
>CAZLDA010000582.1:0-3008 GCA_964557875.1 uncultured Pseudomonadales bacterium
GCGCGCGAACGATTTGAGCAACGCTTCGAACGCAGATGCGGTCGCCGGCGCAAGACCAGTGGACCTCTGGAGGAGTGTTCGGGACGTGCTGGAACCGACGGCAGCCGACGCGAACGAAACCGCGTCAAACAGTTACTTGAGCTTCGTCTCGAAGCGCATGCCCCAGGTCAGTTCGTTGGAGGTGACGCTGTCGGCGCTCGCCAGCGTTCGATATGTGACGAAGCCCGACAACACTTTTGCAAACTGCGCCGACGCGCCCACCGACCATACGAAGTAACCGGGATCGAGCGCGTCCGGCAAAGGGTCGGGTATCAGGACGAGATGCGTCGACGGATCGGAACGAAATTGCCCGTTCACTGCTGCCGCGCGCACGTCGTCACGCACATAGTCTGCGTTGAAGTTCGGCGTCAGTACGCCGAACGGAACCGGCAATGCGACCGAGAGATATGCGCCCGCGGTGAGACGCGTCGACTGCGCGCGTTGATTGCCCATCCACAGATCCCGGTCGCCCGCACCGAGCTCGTTCAGGCGGCCCACATCCACGTCCAGATAGTACGCGCCCAGTTTCGGGCCGAAGCGCCACGCCCCCTGTTGCAGATCGAGGGCACTGGTCAGCGCGCCGGACAACTGCGTACCCGCAGCGGAACTTCTTGCGATGGCGGGACCCATTCCCTGCGCTTCGTCGCCCAGGCGACGCAGCGAATCGTAGGCGGTGCTGCCATACGCGATGAGTCCGTCCACGTGCATCGCGTTCTGGCGGTAGTAGGTTCCGAACAGCGACACGCGTCGCGACTCGACATCGAGGAAGCCGCCGTCCGGAACACTGGCTAAACCGACGCTCGCGTAGCCGAGGCTCGAACCCACTGCCAGGTGTTCGTCGAACCGATAGTCGATGCCCGTGGTCATGCCGATGTTGTCGCCGCCGATGGCTTCCGAACCATCGCGGTGCACGTTGCCATTGGCGAACGCACCCCATCGCTCCGTTTCACCCCGATTCAAGACCCCGTCGAGCACCGGGCTCAAAAACGGACGCGATACGGCGTTCAGCGAATCGCCTGCGATCCGGCGCTCACCGGCCTGCACGTTCAAGCCGGCCAGATCCACGCCCTGCACACCCGACCGAAGCGCCGCAATGCGTTGCATGACGTTGTCGTTCTGCATCGATGCCATATCCAGCGCGGTGCCGGTCAGCAACAGAGACTCGGCATCGGACGATGCGGCCACGATGTGACTCGACGCGATTGCGACCGACGTCGCAAAAACCACAACGGCGAACTTCGATAAAGCGCGAGTGATTCTGCAGGAAGAATGGAGCGAGCTTGAATGCACTGCCTCTCTCACGGCTCGGATACCAGCAATGTCCATCACACGCGTACCTAAATACCCGATTGCCCCTCTGTCAACCTGTTAGGAGTTTCAATGTCCCGGAATGGGCAGAACGTCTCATATTGTGGTCCACGGTTGTCGGCGGGGTCTGACATCCCGCCTCGACGATTCCGCGTGTCGACGGTTGCGCGTCCGTCCAATACGCTAGGCGGTGCCAGCCAATCCAATGCTCGATAAAGGTGCGCCGTGAATCAGCAACCTCTGTTCCACCGTCTAGGCTTTACCGACTCGGAAGTCGCGTCGGGGTCGTTCGAAGTGTTCACGCCGATCGACGGCGCGCGCATCGCCGCCATTGCGCTGCACTCCCCGGCCGACGTGAATGTCGCCATCGCACGCGCGGCGGCGGCGTTCAAAGAATGGCGCGCCGTACCCGCACCCCGGCGCGGCGAGCTGATCCGGTTGTTCGGCGAGGAATTGCGCGAAGCGAAGCGCGATCTGGGCGAACTGGTTTCCGTGGAGTCGGGCAAGATCCTGCAGGAAGGTCTCGGCGAAGTGCAGGAGATGATCGACATCTGCGACTTCGCGGTAGGGCTGTCGCGCCAGCTCTACGGACTGACCATGGCATCCGAGCGTCCCGGCCATTCGATGCGCGAGACGTGGCACCCGGCCGGCGTATGCGGCATCGTCACCGCATTCAACTTCCCCGTGGCGCCGTGGTGCTGGAACGCCGCGCTGGCAATCGTCTGCGGCGACCCGGTGATCTGGAAGCCGTCGGAAAAGACGCCGCTGTCGGCACTAGCCACGCAGAAGATCTTCGATCGTGCGCTAAACCGTTTCGAAGGTGCACCTGACGCGTTATCGCAGGTGCTGATCGGGAAATCCGACGTCGGCGATGCGATCGTCGCGAGCCGCGACGTAGCGATCATCTCCGCAACCGGATCCACGCGCATGGGCCGCATGGTGGGGCCGAAAGTAGCCGCGCGGTTCGGCAAGTGCATCCTCGAACTCGGCGGCAACAACGCGATGATCGTGGCGCCGTCGGCCGATCTCGAAATGGCGTTGCGCGCCATAGTCTTCTCGGCAGTGGGCACGGCAGGACAACGCTGTACCAGCCTTCGCCGATTGATCGTGCACGACGACGTGTATGCCGCGCTGGTTCCACGTCTGAAGAACGTCTACGAACGCCTCGCCATTGGCGATCCGCTCGATGCTCAAACGTTGGTTGGCCCGTTGATCGACGGCGCGGCATTCAATCGAATGCAGGATGCGCTCGCTGCTGCGCGCAATCAGGGCGGCGTCGTTTCGGGCGGCGAGCGCGTCATCGACACCCACTTGAATGCCTACTATGTGCGCCCCGCCATCGTCGAAATGCCGTCGCAAACCGAAATCGTCAAGGAAGAGACGTTTGCGCCCATCCTCTACGTGATGAAATACCATGCGCTCGAGCGCGCCATCGAAATGCACAACGACGTACCGCAGGGGCTGTCGTCGTGCATCTTCACGACGGACGTACGCGAGGCGGAAACGTTCCTGTCGTCGAACGGTTCCGACTGCGGCATTGCGAACGTCAACATCGGCCCGTCGGGTGCCGAAATCGGCGGCGCGTTCGGCGGCGAGAAGGACACCGGCGGCGGGCGGGAGGCGGGCTCCGACGCGTGGCGAGCCTACATGCGCAGGCAAAC
>CAZLDA010000583.1:0-3004 GCA_964557875.1 uncultured Pseudomonadales bacterium
TCGTTAAAGATCGCACCACCGAGAACACCGTTGACTGGGGCGCGGTAAACCAGCCGGTGGCACCGGAAGTCTTCAACGCACTGTGGGACCGCGTTCAGGCCCATCTGACCGGCACCGAGACCTTCGTGTCGCGCCTGCATGTCGGCGCCGACCCGCAACACTATCTGCCGATAGAGGTGACCACCGAGTACGCGTGGCACGCGCTGTTCGGTCGTGCACTGTTCATTCGGCCCGAAGTGTTCAACCCGAAATCGAAAGCGCTCTGGCAGGTGGTCAATGCGCCCGGCTTCACCTGCGTTCCGTTGCGCGACGGCACCGCAAGCGACGCGACGGTGATGATCAACTTCACCGAACGCAAAGTGCTGCTCGCGGGTATGCGCTACGCAGGCGAGATGAAGAAGAGCATGTTTTCGGTGCAGAACTTCCTGCTGCCCGACGTTGATGTGCTCCCCATGCACTGTTCGGCAAACGTCGGCGACGATCAAAGCGTCACGCTGTTCTTCGGCCTGTCGGGGACGGGCAAAACCACGTTGTCGGCCGATCCGGGTCGCTATCTCATCGGCGACGACGAACACGGCTGGGGCAAAGGCACCGTGTTCAATCTCGAGGGCGGCTGCTACGCGAAGTGCATCAACCTCACGCGCGAGCACGAGCCGGTCATCTACGACGCGATCCGTTTCGGTGCAATCGTCGAGAACGTGACCATCGATCCGGTGACGCGCGAACCTGACTATGCCGACTCGAGTCTCACCGAGAACACTCGCGCGTGCTACCCGCTCGAAAACGTCGCCGCGCGGATCGTCGCGAACCGCGGCGGCGAACCGAACGCGATCATCTTCCTGACCTGCGACGTCAGCGGCGTGTTGCCGCCGGTGTCGGTACTGTCGACACAGGCGGCCGCCTACCACTTTCTCTCCGGCTACACCGCACAGGTAGGTTCCACCGAGGTCGGGTCCACCGAAGCGTACAAGGCGACCTTCTCCACCTGTTTCGGCGCGCCGTTCTTCCCGCGTCCGGCCGGGGTGTACGCCGATCTTCTGATCAAGCGCATCAACGCTTTCGGCTCACGCGTATATCTCGTGAACACCGGCTGGACCGGCGGCGGGTTCGGCGTAGGCAAGCGCTTCAGCATCCCGACGACGCGCGCGATCATTCATGCCGTCCAGAACGGCACGCTCGCGAAAGTGGCGACGCGCCGGCTGGCGGGATTGAATCTGGAGATTCCGTTGGCCGTTCCCGGCGTAGACCCGAACATTCTCGATCCCCGTTCAAGCTGGAGCGACAAGGCTGCATATGACGCCGCCGCGAAGAGCCTGATCGGAAAGTTCGTGGAGAACTTCAAGCGCTTCAAGGTCGATCAGAAGATCGTGGCGGCGGGTCCGTCAGCCTCCTAGGCAACCCCCTGCGGATGGCGCTACCCTTCGTCCCCCTGGGGGAATGAAGAAGAGAGTGGGTAGCGATGGCATCGCAGCTCCGACAACGTATCGACGCGCTAGCGGCACATCGCGACGCGCACCTGCTCGGGCAACTCAACCGTGGCATCGAAAAAGAGAGCCTGCGCGTTCTGCCCGACGGCAATCTCTCGCAAGCACCGCACCCATCCTCGTTGGGTTCAGCGCTAACGCATCCGCTCATCACCACCGACTTCTGCGAGTCGCAGCCTGAGCTGATCACCGGCGTACACACCTCTGTTGAGGGGTGCCTCGAAGAGCTCAGCGACATCCATCGATTCGTCTATCGCGCGATAGACGACGAGCTGCTCTGGGCTTCCAGCATGCCTTGCATGCTCGGACAGGACGATCAGGTCCCCATCGCGAACTACGGGCATTCGAACGTCGGGCGCACCAAGAATATCTATCGCCGGGGACTCGGGGCGCGTTACGGGCGGCTGATGCAGACCATCTCAGGCATCCACTACAACTTCTCGATCCCCGACGCGCTCTGGACCGTGATCGCGCAGATCCAGGGAAACACAGACAGCCGCGCATTCCGCGACGACGCGTATTTCGGTTTGATCCGTAACTTCCGCCGACACTCGTGGCTGCTGATCTATCTGTTCGGCGCGTCGCCGTCGTTGTGCAAGTCCTTCGTAAAAGGCAAACCGCACAATCTGGCGAGCTTCGACGAAGGTTCGTTGTTCGTTCCGCAAGGTACCTCGTTGCGAATGGGTGGTCTCGGCTACACGAGCGATGCGCAATCGAACCTCCACATCTCGTACAACTCGCTGGCGCAGTACGCGCGATCGTTGGTCGATGCGATGACGCAACCCTACCCGCCCTACGAACGGATCGGTGTGAAAGTGGACGGTGAATATCGCCAACTATCGACCACGCTGCTGCAGATCGAGAACGAGTTCTACGGCACCATCCGGCCGAAGCGCAGCGTCACCAAGAATGAACGTCCCGTCGCAGCATTGACCGAACGAGGCGTAGAGTACGTCGAGGTGCGTTGCATCGACCTGAACCCGTTTCTTCCGGTCGGCATCGACGCAGAAGAGATCCGCTTCATCGACACGTTCCTGCTGCATTGCCTGTTGAGCGACAGCCCAGCCGACAGTCGCGACGAAGCGCTGGAGATGAGCGGCAATCAACGAAGCATCGTCGAGGCGGGCCGACAACCCGATGTTGAGTTGAGCCGCGGCGGCAGCGAAGTGCCGATGCGCGATTGGGCGACGATGTTGATGAACGAGATGCGGCCCATCGCCGACCTGTTGGACCGCGCCGGCGGTACCGACTTGCACATCGCGTCGTGGAAGGAGCAGATCCAGCGTCTCGACGATTCCGACCGAACGCCGTCGGCTCGCATTCTTGCGAGCATGCGAAAGGCCCGCGTCGCGTTTTTCCGCTTTGCGATGAATCAGTCGATCTTGCACAAGGGATACTTCGTGGCAAACCCGCTCAGCACCGAGAAGCTGCGCCACTTCGAGGCGCTGGCAGAACGGTCCCTCAACGATCAGCGCGCGATCGAAGCGGCCGACTCCGAGAGTCTGGACGACTACCTCGCA
>CAZLDA010000584.1:0-2999 GCA_964557875.1 uncultured Pseudomonadales bacterium
CTGCGCACCGGCGTTCGTCGTCATTACCAGGACGACATTACGGAAATCCGCTTTGCGGCCGTTGTTGTCTGTCAGCGTTCCGTGGTCCATGACCTGAAGCAGTAGGTTGAACACCTCCGGATGCGCCTTTTCGATTTCATCCAGCAGCACGACGCTGTGGGGGTGTTTGGTCACCGCTTCGGTAAGCAATCCACCTTGATCAAATCCGACGTAGCCCGGAGGCGCACCAATCAGGCGAGACACCGTGTGGCGTTCCATGTACTCGGACATGTCGAAACGAAGCAGCTCGACGCCCATGATGATCGCGAGCTGACGGCAAACTTCAGTTTTGCCCACGCCGGTCGGCCCGGCGAAGAGGAACGACCCCGTCGGCTTTTCGCCCGACTTCAATCCGGCGCGCGAAAGCTTGATCGATGCAGACAACAGATCGATTGCTTCGTCCTGTCCGAACACGACCATCTTCAGTTTCTTGTCGAGGTCACGAAGCGCCTCCTTATCCGAACTGGTGACCTGCGCCGACGGAATGCGAGCGATCTTCGCAACGACTTGCTCCACGTCGGTCGCACCGATGGTTTTCTTGCGGCGACTCGGCGGCAGCAGCTTCTGAGCGGCTCCCGCCTCATCGATGACATCGATAGCCTTGTCCGGTAGGAACCGATCAGTGATATAGCGCTCTGACAGTTCTGCAGCGGCGCGCAAGGCCTTATCGGTGTAGCGAAGATGATAGTGGTCTTCGAACCTCGACTTCAGGCCTTTGAGGATCTGGTATGTATCGTCGACGTTCGGTTCGGTGACATCGATCTTCTGGAAACGACGCGACAACGCGCGGTCCTTTTCGAAGATCCCCCGGTATTCCTGATAGGTCGTCGAACCCATGCAGCGAAGCTCACCTGACGTAAGAATGGGCTTTAACAGGTTCGACGCGTCCATTACGCCGCCGGATGCCGCACCAGCGCCGATGATGGTGTGAATTTCATCGATGAAGAGAATCGCGTGCGGCTTTTTCTTCAGATCCGCCAGCAGCATCTTGAACCGTTTCTCGAAGTCGCCGCGGTACTTCGTACCAGCGAGCAATGCGCCGAGATCCAGCGCGTACACGGCACTGTCGGCGACGACATCGGGAACCTGTTTGTCGACGATGCGCTTAGCGAGGCCTTCCGCAATCGCGGTCTTGCCGACGCCGGACTCACATACCAGCAACGGGTTGTTTTTGCGGCGACGGCACAGCACCTGGATCACGCGCTCCAGTTCCGCTTCACGACCAACAAGCGGATCGATGCGGCCTTTCCGCGCCTGTTCGTTGAGGTTCGTCGCGAACGATTCGAGTGCACTCGGCTGTCCGGCTTCCCCGCCGGATGCCGCGTCTTCCTCTTGCTCGGACGACTCTGATGAGTTTTCCTCGCCGGCAACTTTCGAAATGCCGTGGGCAATGTAGTTGACGATGTCGATGCGGGCTACGTTCTGTTGCTTCAGGAAGTAGACGGCCTGACTTTCCTGTTCGCTGAAAATCGCGACCAGCACTTGCGCGCCTGTAACTTCCTTTCGGCCCGATGACTGAACATGAAACACAGCGCGCTGCAGAACGCGCTGAAAGCCGAGGGTGGGTTGGGTTTCTCGCTCTGAATCGCCGGCCGGGATCAACGGCGTGGTCGACTCAATGAACTCGTGCAGTTCCTTGCGCAGACGATCGATGTCTGCACCCACTGCCTTCAGCACGTCGACTGCGACGGTGTTATCGAGCAGAGCCAAAAGCAGATGCTCGACCGTCATCCACTCATGACGCTTCGAGCGCGCTTCTTTGAAGGCAAGGTTTAGCGTGACTTCCAGATCTTTGCTCAGCATGGGGTTCCCTAGTCCGTCATCTCAATCTTGGACATCAGCGGATGATGATTCTCCTGAGAGTATTGATTGACCTGTTCCGATTTGGTCTCAGCAATGTCTCTGGGGTATATACCCACCACCGCGCTACCGCTCGTATGAATGGTCAGCATTATTTGCGTTGCCTTCTCCCGATTCATACCGAAAAAACGTTCCAATACATGTACCACGAATTCCATCGGCGTGTAGTCATCATTCAGGATGATGACCTTGTACATCGGCGGACGCCTGAGCTTGGGTTTAGTGGTCGCAGTCGCGAGACCCGAGTCTCGGTCTTGTTCTGAGTCACCCGATCCACCACCACTCGACAAGCTTAGTTGAAGATCGGATCGATGAATCACACGCGCAGTCACGAAATCCGAGGCTCATCCAATTGGGCTTCATCATAACACGTGAAAAACGCTCGTTTGCGCCACGCGCAGCCGCCTGGGTGACTCCCGCTGCGACCTTGACTCACTGGTAATTTAGGGGGACAGTCTCGAAGGGGACGGAGTTTGCTTGGGTGTCAAGTGCGTGACGAACGCAGTTGGCAAGCTTCGAAGGGGAGGATCAGTCGCTATGGCGACAGGCAAAGTCAAGTGGTTCAACAACGCCAAGGGTTACGGTTTCGTAATCGCTGAGGCGGGCGGCGAAGATCTGTTCGTCCACTACTCGTCCATTCAGATGGATGGCTACAAGACACTGAAGGCCGGGCAGGATGTCGAGTTCGACATCGAGCAGGGTCCAAAAGGTCTGCATGCCGTCAACATCAGGTCTTTCGAATCAGAGGCACTCCCCGCGCCGCCGGCCGCGCCAAACACCGAGCGCAGATCCAGCGACGACGAACGTCCCGCGAAAGCCTTCAGCGTGCCGCCGCGGGAGTACGCGGAGTCTCGCTAGCTACATCTTGGCGATCATCGCGCGACCGAACTCAGAGCACTTGAGTAGCTTCGCGCCTTTCATCAAGCGTTCAAAATCGTACGTGACGGTCTTTTGAGCGATCGCACCTTCCATGCCTTTGATGATGAGATCGGCCGCTTCTCGCCATCCCATGTGCCGCAACATCATTTCGGCTGAGAGGATCAGCGAACCGGGATTCACCTTGTCCTGACCCGCGTACTTCGGTGCCGTGCCGTGCGTCG
>CAZLDA010000585.1:0-2994 GCA_964557875.1 uncultured Pseudomonadales bacterium
AACACTCTGTTCGCAGTACTCAACACGACGCGCACGCCGATGGGTGCGCGTTTGTTGCGCGACTGGCTGAACGCGCCGAGCCGCGACCGCAACATCGTGCTGGCCCGTCAGCGCGCCGTCGCCGCACTGCTCGCGGCCTATGCGGACGAGGTACTCGCGGGGCCTCTGCACGACATCGGCGATCTCGAACGCGTAGTCACGCGAATTGCACTGCGAAATGCCGCGCCGCGGGATCTCGCCCGATTGCGCGACGCGCTGTCGGTTCTGCCGGATATTCGCGGCACGCTCGGCACGCTCGCCGACGATCGACTACGCGCGCTAGCAAGCTCGTTAGACAACTTCGAATCGATTCAGCAACTCTTGACGCGCGCACTGGCTGAAGAACTGCCGGCAACGTTGCGCGACGGCGGCGTCATCGCCGACGGCTACGATGCGCAGCTCGATACGCTGCGCAATGCGACCACAAATGCCGGCCAATGGCTGATCGATCTCGAGGCACGCGAGCGCGAGCGCACCGGCATCAGTTCGCTCAAGGTCGGTTACAACCGCGTGCACGGCTACTACATCGAATCGAACCGCGCCGGCGCGGCGTCGGTACCGGCCGATTACGTTCGACGGCAGACACTGAAGAATGCCGAGCGCTACATCACGCCCGAACTGAAGGCGTTCGAGGACGACGCGCTAACGGGCCAATCGAGGGCGCTCGCACGGGAACGCGCGCTGTTCGATGAACTGCTCGATGCAATAAATCTCCAGTCGGCCCGCCTTCGTGCATGTGCAGCGGCACTCGCCGAACTCGACGTGTTCGCCTCCATGGCCGAACGCGCGCGACGACTGAAGCTGGTCGCGCCCGATTTCAGCGACGACCCCGGGTTCGACATCGAGGCGGGTCGACATCTGGTAGTCGAACAGGTGCACAGCACGCCGTTCATCGCCAACGATCTGCGGCTCGATGCAACGCGGCGCATGTTGATCGTTACCGGCCCGAACATGGGTGGCAAATCGACGTATATGCGCCAAGCCGCCCTCATCGTGCTGCTCGCCTACACCGGCAGCTTTGTGCCGGCGCGTGCGGCGCGTATCGGACCGGTCGATCGCATCTTTACCCGCATCGGTGCCGCCGACGATCTCAGCGGCGGTCGATCGACGTTCATGGTCGAGATGAGCGAAGCCGCGAACATCCTGCACAACGCAACGCCGCAAAGCCTCGTGCTGCTCGACGAAATCGGCCGCGGCACGTCGACGTACGACGGTCTCGCGCTGGCATGGGCCTGCGCGTCTTACCTGGCGCGCGAACTGCGCGCGTTCACACTGTTTGCCACGCACTACTTCGAATTGACCGCGCTCGCTGAACAGTTGCCCGCAGTCGCGAACGTGCATTTGGCCGCAACTGAACATCGCCAACAGATCGTCTTCCTGCACGCGGTGCGCGAAGGTCCGGCCAGTCAAAGCTATGGCATTCAGGTGGCGCGACTCGCTGGCGTACCGGGCGCAGTGCTCACAAACGCGCGCCGCAAACTCGAGGAACTGGAAGTGACCGCCGCAGCCGCGGTGGCGATGCCCCAGATCGATCTGTTCGCGGCGCCGGAGCGTAACGCTCTGCGCGATCAATTGGCCGGACTCGACCCGGACTCACTCTCGCCGCGCGACGCTCACGCACTGCTTTCCGACCTCGTTCTGCAGGCGCGCGACTCCTTGCGTAAACGCGAAGACGCGTTGCCCGGCTGAACCCTGTACACGCTCATATTTGTCGTTAGAATACGGCGCCTTCCAACCTGGGCGCGTGCCGATGACCTTTGTAGTCAGCGAAAACTGCATCAAGTGCAAACTCACCGACTGCGTTGAAGTGTGTCCGGTGGACTGCTTCTACGAAGGTCCGAACATGCTGGTGATCCACCCGGACGAGTGCATCGACTGCGCGTTGTGCGAACCGGAATGTCCGGTCAACGCCATCTTCTCCGAAGACGAGTTGCCCGAAGAGCAACAGGAGTTTCTGGAGTTGAACCGCGAGCTCGCCGAAATCTGGCCGAACATCACCGAGAAGAAAGACGCGCCCGCCGATTCCGATGAATGGGACGGCAAGCCGAACAAGCGCGAGCTTCTCGAGCGCTGATCGCGCCGTTACGAAGCTCGTAACAAGAAGGTCACGAGAAGATCTTCGTCGCGTCGAGCCCCTCGGCTTCGAAACCGAGCCGCAACCGCGCCAGCGCTTCCATCTGAATCTGCCGCACGCGCTCCCGCGTCAGCCCGATTTCTTCGCCAACCTCCTCGAGAGTGCCCGAGACACCGCCGTGCAGGCCGAAACGCCGCACCAGCACGTCGCGCTGCTTTCCGGATAACTCACTGAGCAGCCGCTCCAGTTTGGCCGACAGGTCGCGCGCCGCCGCGTGCTCGGATGGATCGAGCGTGTTCTCGTCGGCAATGGTCTCCGACATCGAGCGGTCGTTGGGGCTGCGCAAATGATCGATCGACTCGACGCGCGTGTTGAGGTTCAGCATTCGGTCCACGTCCGCGACCGGCCGATCGACCAATGCGGCGATTTCATCCACGCTCGGCTCGTGATCGAGCTTCTGCGCCAACTCGCGCGCCGCCCGCAGATACAGGTTCATTTCCTTCACCACGTGCACCGGCAGACGGATGGTGCGCGTCTGATTCATCAGTGCTCGTTCGATCGCCTGACGGATCCACCATGTCGCATAGGTGGAGAAACGGAAGCCTCGGTCCGCGTCGAACTTCTCCACTGCGTGGATCAATCCGAGGTTGCCCTCCTCGATGAGATCGAGCAGCGGCAGACCACGATTCAGATAGCGTCTGCAGATCTTCACGACCAGCCGCAGATTGCTCTCGATCATACGTCGGCGCGCCGCGGCGTCTCCCTTGCGCGACAGCCGGCCGAACTTCTTCTCTTCGGCGGCCGTCAGCAACGGCGAGAAGCCAATCTCGCGAAGGTAGAGCTCGGTTGCGTCGGGCGACGCGCTGACTACCTCTTCATCG
>CAZLDA010000586.1:0-1789 GCA_964557875.1 uncultured Pseudomonadales bacterium
CCACGGTGTGACCGTGGCCCAGGGTGGTTGGCTCGCCTCCGCAAACTATCTGGGCTACCTCGCCGGCAGCCTCATCGCGGCGCATCCCGCCATCTCGACGCGCACCGCCATTCGCAGCGGTCTCGCCCTGATCGCCATTTGCACGCTCGCGATGGGCGCCGATCATCACTTCGCCGCATGGCTGATGCTGCGCGGTGTTGCCGGTCTCGCGAGCGCGCTGGTGATGATCGCGGTGTCGGCGTGGGTTCTGCCGCGCCTCGCCGAGATGGCCCGCGAACATCTGAGCGGCGTGGTCTTCTCAGGCGTCGGTGCCGGCATCATGTATGCGGGTTTAGCGTGTCTGGTGCTGCTGCGTGTAGGCGAATCCGCCGACAGCGCCTGGTACCTGTTGGGAATCACCGCCGCCGTCGTCACGGCGGCCGTGTGGCGCGTACTCGGCGACGGACCCGCGCCTGTCGCCCCTCGCGTCGCTGACGATTCACACACCGCAAGAAGGCACTTCCGACAGGTGTTTTGCTACGGCGCCTACGGACTCGGCTACATCATTCCGGCCACGTTCCTGCCGGTGATGGCGAAACAGGTGATCACCGATCCCGCCTGGTTCGGTTGGGCGTGGCCGTTTTTCGGCGCCGCCGCAACGCTCTCCACGATCGTTTCCGCACCGCTCGCGCATCGTTTCGGCAATCGCGTCGTCTGGATGGCCGGCAATCTCGTGATGGCCGTGGGCGTGCTGGTTCCAGTCGCACTTCCGGGTCTGGTCGGCATTGTGATTGCTGCGCTGTGCGTCGGTGGCACCGTCATGGTGAACACCATGACGGGCATTCAGGAAGCGCGCCGCGTGGCAGGCGTACACGCTCGACCGTTGATCGGGGCGATGACTGCGGCGTTCGCAATCGGGCAGATCGTCGGACCGCTGCTCGTTGCGGGCCTCGTGGGTATTCCCAACGGCTTTGCATGGGCGCTAGCCGTCTCGGCCCTGCCGTTGCTCCTCGCCGCGTATCTGCTGAGCAAGCAGCCTCACGCAACCCGCTAACTGTTTGAAACTCTTTGTGCCCGACGTGCCGCGCTCAAACGAATGCGCGTTCAGTCCACGCGAAACGCCAACGTTCGTGCGATTCACTCGATGCCGTGTTCCGCCTTGAAGCGACAGATTTCTTCCCACACGTCCTTGGGAACACTCTCCTCGCTGACGCGCGCGAACATGCGGCCGAGGATTACGCGCTCACGCTCGTCGACTACGCCGTCCTTCAACGCCAGCTGCTCGATCATCGCCAGCTCTTCGGCATCCATCCCGGGATTGTTCGTAAAAACGCGCATCAACGAGTAACGCAGTATGGTGGTACCCGTGTTTCTCCAGTTGTCCGTCACCCATCCTCCTGCAGAATCTGTTTCGTCGGTATTCATCAACTGCTTCGCGTCTTCGATCGGTCGCCAACTGCGACAGCTCGATACTGCCGATGTGCAGCGCCACTACAACCGATATGGCAGTAGTGCTCAAGTGGTAGAGGATTTTGCGCGTCGGACTGACGAGTGCCGCTCCGCTTGAATGCCGCCAGGGGCACCCCATCTATATCCAAGGCCGCTCATCCACAGAGCGCTCAACGGGAGCCGACATGGTCGAACATCGAAAACACTGCCCAAGCTGCAACGGCATGCGCACGTTTCGGGGCGATTTCGGCAGCTTCAATGCGAGCGACTACACGGTGCTCGTGAACTGTGCCGACTGCGGCTACGCGATGGCCGTACCGGTGCCGCGCTGGGAAGTCGAACCGCAGGTCAGCATCTATCC
>CAZLDA010000586.1:1799-2992 GCA_964557875.1 uncultured Pseudomonadales bacterium
GCGCGTCTGACGGCCGCTACCTCGACACGTTGCGCAGAGTGCCGTCGGTTCCTCGACGGCACTATATGAGGTCAATCGGTAACTCGAACGTGCCTCAGAGCATCTTGCCCCTCAGCTCGCCCGTCGGTTCGCCTGCGCGCATGAACACACGGCCGTTTACCAGCGTGGTGTCGTAGCCGCGTGCCCGCTGCACGTAACGGCCGGCGCCGCCCGGGAAATCGTGCACGTACTCCGGCGCATCGAGCGCCATCGCGTTGAGGTCGATCACGTTCACGTCGGCAAACGCGCCATCGCGCAGCGTGCCGCGATCCTTGATGCCGAAGATGGCCGCGGTATCTGAGGTCCAGCGGCGGATGGCTTCTTCCACGCTGATGACCTTACGGTCGCGTACCCAATGCGCAAGCAGCCAGGACGGCTGGCTTGCATCCATGATCTGCCCGACGTGTGCGCCGGAATCTGCCAGACCCATCGCCACGGTGGGATTCAGGATCATCTCCTTCACCGCGTCCTGGTTCTGGTTCAGGAACGCGAAGTAACACGACGCGCGGCCGTCCGTTTCGAGCGCCAGATCGATGAATGCGCCGACCGCGCATACGCCGCGTCTGCGCGCGTGTGCGGCCAGCGAGCGTTCGGGGTCGTTGTGATACGCCACGTCGTTCGGCAGCAGCATGTAGAGCTGTTCGGCCGGCATCATGTCGGCCGTGTCTTCCACTGCTGCGATCAGCTCCGCGCGGTCGCGCTTCAGTATGTCGAGCCGTTCCGCGAGCGACTTGCCGCGCAACTCCCGCCAACCGGGAAACCGGTCGTACGGCGTGCGGTGGTGAATGCCGAACAACACGCCGATACCGCGCGACGTTGTTTGCGGGCGCAGGTTCGCGCCGCGCGCGTTCTCGCGTTCACAGATGTCGATGACGCGTCTGAACAGTTCCGGCCGACGCGCGCTTTCGGTGAGGCCGAACGTAACGGCTACGCCGTTCTCGCGGCTGATCTCACCCAACAGTTCCACTTCGCGGCGGGTGTTGTCGAGCGAGTCGTTGTCGCGTTCGCCGAGCCGCGCGGCGGCTTCGAATACCCCGCGCTTGTGTTTGCCGAGCACGCGACCTATCGCGAGCATTTCGTCGGCGCGCGCATAGGTACCGGGCACCGGGCGGCCGTCGGGCACGCGGTGCATGAACGTGCGCGACGTCGAAAAA
>CAZLDA010000587.1:0-2989 GCA_964557875.1 uncultured Pseudomonadales bacterium
GCGCATACAACGCAAACCCGGGCAGATCCTCTTCGTAGCGCTGCATGATTTCGCCGGCACGATCGTCTGCATCGCCTTCCAGTGCTTTGCCTTCGCCCAATACTTCGCGCGACACCGCATCGAGCGAGTAGTCATCGAAGCGCACGAATGCGCCGCGGATCAGATCGATACCGTCGAGCACGAGCCGTCCGGGAATACTCGCGCTGCCGCTGCCGAAGTAACCGCGCGCTGGGCGGACGCGCAAACCACCCGTGTCGCGGCCGAGTTCGAACGGATGCCGCACGCGTTGCGCAATTCGCGCGAGCACGGACAGATCGAAGTCGACCACGTTCCATCCGGTGAGCACGTCTGGATCGAGTTCTAGCACGCGCTTGCAGAACGCATCGATCGCCGTCCGCTCGTCGGCACACGTGATTGCCTTCTCCGGCATCGCGCGGCCCGCAGGATCAACGATGAACACTTCGTCTGCACCACAACCATACAAGGAGATCGCGAGCAGTCGCGCGGCCTGCGCGTCCGTTTCGATGTCGAACGACAGCACTGAGGGGTGCGCCTCGACGTCCGCGGGAGTCAACTTCGGGTCGTCGAAGATCCAGCCGATCGATGTTCCGGCCACGGCATCACCGTCGATCTCGCAGCCGCCTTTGATGCTTCGATCTATCAGATAACTCGTTGCGTATCGAACGTCGGCTTCGTACGTATCGATACCGGCCGCATGCAATCGATCCCGGATCCCGGGCACGTCCGGGGGCGCCGCAGCATCGATGCGGCACACGGGGGCTCCGCCGAACGTCGTCTGATCGGTCGCCATCGGTTCGTTCGAAATCAGCGTGCGCGCTTTCGCGGCGTCCGAGGCTTCGATGTAGAAGTGCGGCCGCTGCTGATGGTCCCGCACCAGAAACGTCTCACCCGACTCGAGCCGTCCATACAGATGCACGACCGCAACCCCGGCATTGATCCGGTAACTCGCCTGCAGAATGAAGCCGCGCGCACGCATAGTGCGATTGTGCTCCAGCGGCGACGGGTTGCTCTACTCGTGAACCGCCTGAGCGGGCGGCGGAGCAACGCGCGGTACGCCTTTCAGTAGAAGCAGCAGCGGAATTGCGATCAGCGTGACAAGTGTCATGGCGCGGAAGTCGTCGGCGTAGCCGAGCATCATGGCTTCGCGCACGACGGTGCCGTCGAGCAGGGCGAGTCCGCCGGGTGTGTGCGGGTTCAGGTGTTCGGAGATGGCGGGATTCTGCATCGCGTCGCTGAACGGCGTAACGTGCTCAACAAGCCACGCGCGATTGGTCTGCACGTATTGCGCGAGCATGCCGGTCAGCACCGATACGCCGATGCTGCTGCCCAAGTTGCGCGACAGCGCGAAGATACCGGAGCCTTCGGTGCGGTATTGCGGCGGCAGGGTGGAGAACGCCAGCACGCTGACCGGCGTGAATAAGAATCCCATGCCGATACCTTGTATGACGCCCGTCCAGATCAACAGGCTCAAGCTGACGTTCGTGGTGAACTCCGACATCTGCCATAGCGACGCGGCCGAGATCAGCAACCCGAGCAACAGCAGCAAACGCGCGTCTACTCTGTTCACCAATCTGCCGACGATGAACATCGACAGCATCGTGCCGAGTCCGCGCGGCGCGAGCACGTAGCCGGTGGTCAGCACGGGATAGCCGAGCAGGCGCTGCAGGAACGGCGGCATCAGCGCCATCGTTGCCAGCATGTTGATGCCGGCGACGAACATGAAGATCATCCCGCCCGAGAAGTTGCGGTCTTTGAACATCTTCGGCTCGATGAACGGCCGGTCTCGCGTGAGGATGTGCACGACGAACATGTAGAGGCACACGGCCGCGACGACGCCTTCGATGACGATTTCCATCGATTGGAACCACAACTGCGAATTGCCGCGGTCGAGCATCAGCTGCATCGAACCAATAGCGACGCTGAGCAGCGCGAAGCCGCCGAGGTCGAACGGCCTGTCGCGATCGCGCGTGGGTGGATCCTTGATGGTCGCCTGTATGCCGAGCAAAGCGATTGCGCCGAGCGGCACGTTGATGAAGAACACCCAGCGCCAGTTGTAGTACTCAGTGAGGTACGCACCGAGACTCGGACCGAGGATCGGTCCGAGCATCACGCCCATTCCGAACATGGCCATCGCGCCGCCGGTCTGACTCGGCGGGAACGTGTCGAGCATGGTCGCTTGCGCGAGCGGAACGAGCGGCGCGCCGAAGCAACCTTGCAGGAAGCGAAACAGCACCATCTGTTCGATCGACGTCGCAAGGCCGCACGCCATCGAGGTGAGGATGAAGCCCGCCACGGCGATCAGATACAGCTGCTTGCGACCGAGCCGGTCGCCGAGATAACCCGCCATCGGCGTCATGATCGCGGCTGCGACGATGTACGACGTCAGCACCCACGCGACCTGATCCTGCGTGGCGGAGAACGCGCCTTGCATGTCGGGCAGCGCGACAGCGGCGATGGTCGAATCGAGCGCCTGCAGAATGGTCGCGAGCATGATCGTCGCGGAGATGACGGCGCGTAGCGTGCCGGATTCGAGCTGACTCATCGCACTGACTGACTGATTCTGGCCGCGCTGCGGCCGTGATGTTCTAGCCGGGCAACAGATCCCGGAACGTTCGGGTATGACCCGTGTCGACCGTCACCGTGGCGCTCATGCCGGAGCGCAGCGGCGGCTCATCGGCGCCGTGATCCAGCGTGATTCGCACGGCCACGCGCTGAACGACCTTCACCCAGTTGCCGGTCGCGTTCTGCGCTGGAAGCAACGCGAATTCGGAACCGGTTGCTTCGCTGACGCTCTGTACCGTTCCGTGCCATTCGAGACCGGGGTAGGTATCTATGCGCACCTCGACGCTCTGGTTGGGACGTAGGTAGGTGAGGTCGGTCTCCTTGAAATTCGCCTCGATCCACATATCGCCGTCCGAGACGAGACTCATCACGGCATTACCGCGTTCGTCGTACGTGCCGATTTCGG
>CAZLDA010000588.1:0-2987 GCA_964557875.1 uncultured Pseudomonadales bacterium
CTGCGGCGAGTTTCCAATCCGCGCTCCACGGTCGCCCGAAAGCATCACCCATCAACGCAAGGGCCCGCTGTTTCTCGCGATCGTCGAGCGCGACCTCTTCCAACGACAGCGTCAGCGGTTCGAGGCCGCAGGCATCCGCCGCATGTTCGCAGATTTCGCGGAACAACCAGCCTTCTTTGCTGTGCGCACGCATGTGGAGGCTGCTGATTCGCTCGGGGGGCGTATGCGTGTTCACGACGATGGTGATGTGTTCGATTCGCTCATACTTCCCAACGGCTGCGAAGAGGCGCCGCAACGACGCCGCGCCGGCACGTTTTGCGGTGCGCACCGCGCCGGCAACCGCATCGGGTCGCCCCTCGATTTCGAGGTGAAAGGGATGCACGGTATCCATACTCGAGCGATCGGTGAGGGCGACCTCTTCACGAAGGAGAGCCACCGGCGCGCGTTGTGAACCGCCGATGGCGATTGCCATTGCTTTGCCGGTTTTAACTCGCAGGCCGATCGATGCCATCGAGCCTCCTACATGCCGGTTGCTCTAAAGGCGTCTGAAGGTCGCCGGGTCGTAAGCCGCGCAACCGTCTTTGCCCAAATGCAGATATTGATCGTTGTCGAACCATTCCCACTGGAACGTCTGGGCATACAGTTCGCAGTGCTCGCGTTGATCGGTGATGCTCGTATCGGCGATCAACCTCTGCTTGAGACTGTCCACCGTGATCAGATCCGATGACATGCGAATGCCCGGCGGCGTGGTATCGAGAAGGATCGTCGTCTTTCCATCGGTACCCCATGGTAGCCACTGAACTTCCGCGCCGTCGCGACCTTTGCCGGGATCGCCGGAGTGCGCGAACTCGGCCCAATACGACGAGATGCTCTTCGCCAATGCGTCGCGCGCCGGCGTTTTGGGATAGAGATAGCCGAGTCCAAGGCCACCTTCGAATTCGTTGAATACGAACGCGATTTCGAGTCCGTGCGCCGCGCCCAGCGCCGTGGCGAGGTTGTAGCCCATGACGGAGGATTCCTCGTCCCAGTCGAAGCGATACGCGAACACCTGGTTTGGTTGCGACTTCGACAACACCGTCGCGATGTTGTCGACGCCGCCGATGCGCCAAGAGTCGGCGCCGTATCGAACGCGTCGCAGATAGCTCGCTTCGTCTTTGAGGCGCGGGAAGAGCCACAATCGTGTTTCGACGAAGCGCGGATCTCGCACCATGAACAGCGCCGGTTCGTCGCGGTTGGAGCCGAGGATGACCGGCACTGCGTTGTATTGGCTCGGGTCGGCGAACACTTTCACGATGTCCGACTCGATTGGAAGTACGGCGCCGTCGCCGAACATTTCCGGCGCGTTGATCATGCCGAAGCCGCCGCCTTCGTAGAGGGTCATGATGTCGGCGGCTTTGGTGCCGAGCAGAAGCGTTCGAATCTGCTCGTCGCTCATGGCGTTCTGCGCAGTTTTTGCTGCGGCCGTGTCGCCCGCCTTTCCATCGCGAACCAGCAGGCGGTTGATGACTTCGCGGCTGCTGAACGGGTGACCGGGGACCGCGTCGTCGTGATAGTTCTCGGCAAGCGCGCGTGGTGCGGCGAAGAACCCGCCGCTCTCTACGATGGCGCGATGGAACAGATCTTTTGCAAGCGGCGATGCCATGAGTGCCAGCACGTCGGTGCCTCCCGCGGATTCGCCGAAGATCGTCACGTTGTTCGGATCACCGCCGAATGCCGCGATGTTGTCGTGTACCCAGCGCAACGCAGCGATCGAATCGAGCAGACCGTAGTTGCCGGAGTTGTCTTCCGGGGATGCATCGGCACTGCGCAACGCCGGATGCGAGAACCAGCCGAACGGGCCGAGACGATAGTTGAATGTGACGACGAGCAGGTTGTGGTCGGTCGCGAGGCGCGCACCGGAGTAGCTGCCCCCATGGCCGATGCTGTTGCCGCCTCCGTGAATCCACAGCATCACCGGGCGGGCTTTGTCGCCTGAAGGGACGTCGCCTGGTGAAGACGGCGGCGCCCAGACGTTCAGATACAGGCAGTCTTCGTTGCCGACGGGCGCGTGCGAGTCGGGAGAACGGCCCGCGCCGGACAGCAGCGACGGAAACTGCACGCACATGTTGCCGATTGCGAGCGCATTGCGGGGGGTGGTCCAAGGTTGCGCCGGACGAGGTGCGTTCCAGCGCAGATCGCCCACCGGTGGCGCCGCGTACGGGAGGCCGAGCCAGACATTGGCGCCGTATTTTCCTGTGAAGCCAACGACTGCACCGAGGGGCGTTTGACGTAAGGTCGATTGGTCGGCGACGGGCGGCGGTTCCTGATGCTTGGGCCAGAACGCGTATGCGAGACCGCCGAGTACCAGCAGTGCGACGACCGCAAGTGCAAATTTGCGCATGGTTCCTCCTTGCTGAATCAGCCGGCCGGCTTGCGGAACTTCAGTACGAACTGATCGGTTTTGCCGCGTATCGCCGGATCGAACACCGCGAGCGTGCGCGCGTCGTTCGGGTTGCGCAGAAGGTCGCTCGTGTCTACGAGTTCGAACCCGGCCGCTTTGATTTCGGAAACGACCGTTGCCTCGTCGATCCGATGCAGCGTGCCGACATCACGATCGGCAGACCCGGCTTCGGCGGAGTGATCGATCACCGCAAAGATGCCTCCCGGCTTCAGAATCGTCAGGAAATTCTTCAGCAACGGCGGACGCTCGACCTTCAGATTGACGACGTCGTGATAGTTCTGCGCCGTGAAGATCAGATCGACCGAATCGGGCGCAAGACCCCACTCGCGATCCTCGGCAGCGGTGACGTTCGGCAGCCGGTTGTCGGCGATGCGCTTCGGGTCTTCACGCGTGGCAACGACGCGGCCGGTATCGCCGACCGTGCGCGACAACAGTTCGGTGAAGTAGCCGCCGCCGGCGACGAACTCGAACACGACTTCGCCGGGTTTTACTTCGAAGAACGTGAGCGTTTCGGCCGGCTTGCGACCCGCATCGTGGGGAAGGTCGT
>CAZLDA010000589.1:0-2983 GCA_964557875.1 uncultured Pseudomonadales bacterium
GGTGTTCCAACCCGCCTGGGCGAGCGTCGTGCCCAACCGTTCGGCATCTTCCCTGTTGGTGAATGAACCCGCCTGCAGCAGAAATTCGTGTGGACCGTCGGCGACCGTCGGTTGACTCGCTTTCGTTTCAGGACGATCGGGACGGTCGGGGCGAGAGGGGATCTTCTCGTTCGGCAGCCGCTCGAAGAATTCGAATCGAGTCACCGGGGTCGAGTCGCTGGCAACCGGCGCGGGTGGATTCGCGGCGACGGGACGGCTGCCCCACCACTCCGGAAGCAGCGCACCCGCCAACGTGAACGCGATACCGAGCGCGATGCCTGCGCCGAAGCTGCCCCAATGGAAGGCCGATTGGCGTTGTCGCGGACGGTTACGTGAATCGCTGCGCAGGGCACGCTTGTGTCGCTGTCCGTTCGCAAAATCCTGCGCCATTACCGACCTACCGCTGAGACTGCGCGCATCATAGCGATGCGCCCTGCTTGCTCAAAACGGATTGCCTGCTCAAAACAGATTGCTTGCTCAAACGCAGCCGCTCTCAATACGTGTCGTAAGGATCGACGTCGATCGACCAGCGCACGCCGGGGTATCGAGTCGAACCGTGGGACGCGATGAGCTTGTCGAGTGCGGCGCCGAGTTGATTTCGGTTGATTGCGAGTAAGGCGGTCTGGCATCGGTAGCGTCGCGCGCGTCGAGCGAGCGGCGCCTGTGTGGGGCCGAGTATTTCGATTCCCGAACCGGCTAGTCCTTCAACGAGTGATCGCAGACACGCGAGTGTCCGTTCCATGTCGAGGCCATCGGCCTTCAAAAGCGCCATCGCTCGAAACGGCGGTAGTTGCGCGGTGGCGCGTTGTTCCAGCTCCCTCGCGGCAAAGCCCGCATAGCCATGCTCGACGAGCGCTCGCAGCAACGGATTGCCAGGATTGAACGTCTGAATCCATACCTCGCCGGGGCGCTCGGCGCGTCCCGCGCGTCCTGCCACCTGAACGATCAGTTGTGCCGTATGTTCCGGAGCGCGGAAGTCGGGGCTGGTGAAACCCGCATCGGCGTTCAACACGCCGACCAGCGTTACACGCGGGAAGTGATGTCCTTTGGCGAGCATCTGCGTGCCGACAAGTACCGCGGGTTCGCCGCGGCCGATCATCTCCAGGTGCGACGCCATCGTGCGTGCGCTGCGTGTGGTGTCGCGATCGATGCGCAGCACGGGAACGTTCGGGAAGGCGCGCGCAACAGCCTCTTCGCTGCGCTGCGTGCCCACGCCGATTCCGCGCAGTCCGGGCTCGCCGCAGTTGGGGCAGCGCGGCAGCAGTGGCGAGGCGAAGCCACAATGGTGGCAGCGCAACCCGGGAGGTGATTGATGCAGTGTCAGTCGACTCTCGCAACGCGGGCATCCGGCGCACCAACCGCATCGCGTGCACAGATACGACGGCGAGTAGCCGCGCCGATTGATGAATAGCAGCGTCTGATTGCCTTGCACCAGATGCGCAGCGATCGCCTCGCGCAATGGGTCGCTCAGCCCGTCCTGGAGTTTCAGCCCGCGAATGTCGATCAACTTGATGCGGGTCGGTTTCGCGGCGCCCGGTCGTGCGGTCAAGCGCAGGTGACGGAAGCGGCCGCGCTGCGCGTTGTGCAGCGTTTCCAGTGCCGGCGTGGCGGTGCCCATGATCAAAGGGATGCCGAGCAACTGCGCGCGTTTGGTCGCGAGATCGCGGGCCGAGTATCGGAACCCGTCCTGTTGCTTGAACGAGCCGTCGTGCTCTTCGTCGATCACGATCAACCCAAGCTTTGCGAACGGCACGAAGATCGCGCTGCGCGTGCCGATGAGTACACGCACCTGCCCGTCGCGGCACTGCAACCACGTCTGTGCGCGCTCGCGTTCGGTGAGACCGGAGTGATACACGGCTGCGCGCCCGAACCGATGCGTAAACCGTTCCAGGGTTTGCGGGGTCAGGGCGATTTCCGGGATCAGCACCAACGCCTGTTCGCCTTTCGCCAGAACCGACTCGATGACCTGCAGGTAGATCTCGGTTTTACCGCTTCCCGTTACGCCGTCGAGCAGTATGCATTCGAAACGCCCCAGCGCTGCGCGCGCCAGTTCGATCGCCGATCGTTGTTCATCGGTCAGCTCGAACGGCAGCTTTCCCACCGAAACGGTGTGATTGGCGGGCGCCGACGCAGCGGTAACGACTCCCCTCTTTACGAGCCCCGCCAGAACCCGCGCATCGACGCCGGACGCGTTCAGGTCAGCGTGGCTGAGAACGCCGCCGGCATTGCGTAACAGGTCGATCGCCGCCAGCTGGCGAGGTGCGCGCCTCATCGAGTGCGCCGTTGCGCTGTCGAATTCGGCGAGTTGCCAGAATCGCTCGCGCAAGGGTTGCAGGCCGCGTCCATCGCGCAGCGCCACGGGCACTCCCGAAAAGAGCGCATCGCCCGGGGGATGACGGTAATACGCGGCTGCCCAGCGAATCAGTTCGAAGACGTCGGCCTGAAGCACAGGCTGTTGATCGATGACCTCGAGGATCGACTTCAGCGGTGTGTCGACGACGTCGACGCACGATGTCTCCACGACGAGCCCGACCAGTTCGGCGTTGCCGAACGGCACTCGTACGCGCGCGCCCGGTTGCGGCGATGACGCGTCCGGCGCAAGCAGGTAGTCGAACAGAGTCCAGAGCGGTCTCGGGACTGCGACGCGGACGATCACGCTCATCGCGATGATGGTACAGGCCCACTGCGCGCGGCCGAAGCGCGGATGCCGCGGTACGTAGTTGTCGACCTCGCACCGACGATGGACTTGCCACTCGGACGCGCTCTGGTACACTGCGCGCCCTTCGAATTCCAGGCCCGAGCATCATGAAGCCAGACATTCATCCCGCATACACCGCGATGAAGGCCACCTGCAGCTGCGGCAACGTCATCGAGACGCGCTCCACTTTGGGCGCCGACATGCACTTGGACGTGTGTTTGAAGTGCCATCCGTTCTATACCGGTC
>CAZLDA010000590.1:0-2979 GCA_964557875.1 uncultured Pseudomonadales bacterium
AGCCTTGTCCATGGCTGCACTATAGAGCGGAACTAGATGTGAACAAGGTGGGGGCCAGAACTTCATCGCGGCCGACCCGCACGCCGCCCGAGATTGCCCATCAACGCCCACCCACAACGGCTTCATCATGATGGGCGTCGGCCACCTCGTGACGAAGAACATTCAGATAGATCGCGCCAAGCGTTCGGGTCTTCACGGTGCTCAGCGAGGCTCGACGTGCGCAGTTCGGGCACGACTTGACCTGGGACGTCGAGCCGGTCAGATCCCGAGATCGAGCAGGTTGTAGTCCTTGATCGACACCTTCGCCGCCGGCGTCCAGCGCAGCCCGGCCGCCTCGTTGGCGAGCGGCGCATACCGGTAAGGAGTTTCGCGAGGAAAATGCTGCGCGCGCGCGTCGATCGCATACTGGATGAGGCGCGAGCGCTCGCGGATGCGCGTGTCGTCGTTCACGGCACCCGGATTGTGCACACCACCGCTTTCGACGCCGAGCACGCTCGCGCGCCGGTGAAAGCCGAAGTTGATCGTGACGCGCACGTCGTCGCTGGTGTTCGCGAACGAGCCGTGAATCGCCTGACGGTTGCAGATCGCGACGTCGCCCGCGGCGCAGATCATCGGTACCGCTTCAGGCAATCGATCCGAACCGGCCGCTTCGACCATCGCCTTGATGTCGGCTTTGCCAACACGATGCGAACCCGGCACCACCCAAAGGCCGTTCGCCGCATTGCAGCCATAGAGCTGCGCCATGAAATTGAAACCGTGTGTACCTTCGTCGAGTTGCGGGCTCTCCCAATGCGTCCAGCCGTCCTGATGCCAGGCCACCGAACCGCCGAGACGCGCCTGTTTGATCCATACGGCCTCGTTGAACGGCGTGAAGTCATCGCCGTTGACGGCCGCCGCGACGGCGAGTAGATCGGGATGTCCGTAAACACGCAGGCATGCATCTGAAAACTGCAATGAACCGAGGATCAGCTGCACCACATACTCCGGCGCTTCGACCGGCGCCGCTGGTTCGAACATCTTGGCCGGATGCCGGCCGTTCGCGCGGTCGGTGCCGCCGAGCGGATCCGACAACGGTTTGACCCAGCTGATGTTCGGCGCGCGGCAATCGGCGCCGAGCGCGGGGCGGCCTTGCGCGTCTACCGTGGCGCCGCGTTTCACTGGTGCATTCGCCAACATTTCTGCTACGTCGCGTTCGATGTCGGCGAGCTCGTCTTCTTTCAAGACGCCTTCGAAGACGTAGAAGCCGCAGCGCGAATATGCCGCGAGGATCGCCGCATCGAGGTTGCCATTCGCGTCGAACCGAACCGGGCCCCGATTGCCCAGCGCCATCGCGCGGCGCTCGCCGTCGGCGCGGTACTGCGCCATTGCAGCTTCTTCGGAACCGTAATCCACCGCCGACACTTCGATACGAGGTAGACCGACCATGACCCGACTCGTGCAAATTTCGTCGAACCGATCTTGCGGCGTCCAACTACGCCGTGCAATCGAATCATTGATCATCCGGGAAGAGGCGCCACGCAACGCAAACGATGCAGCGTGATCTCCGGCGGGCAGTTGATCCGCACGTCGACGATCGACGTGCCAGCGCCGGGCGAGGTGTACCCGACCATACTTCGACGTCGCCACCTACCGCGCCCCATTCGACGCGGCACGTCTGCATCCACCGTTACGGCATGCCCGCCGGGTAGACAGATCTGGCCGCCGTGGGTATGGCCGCAGAGCATGACATCGATGCCGGCCCGCGCGGCCTGACGGTAGACCTCGGGCGCATGCGAGAGGAGGATCGACGGCAACTCGCTCGCGACACCGTCGAGCGCTTTCGCAATGCTGCCCAACCGATAGAAGTGCTGGTCGTCGATGCCGGCCAGCACGATGCGTGCGTCGTCGCGCCGCAATACAACGGCCTCGTTCATCAGCATGCGCATGCCCATGCTCTCGAACTCGGTCACCATGGCGAGGCTGTCGTGATTGCCGAGCACGCCGTAGATCGGTTCGTGCAGCACCGCACGGATGCGCCGCATGCCGTCGACGGTAGCGTCGATCGGCCCGTATATCTTAGAGCGATAGTCCCCGGTCATTACGCACACGTCGTATTCGATATCGGAAAGTCGATCGATCAGCGCCGGCACGAACGCCTCGTTGATGTCGACGTGCAGGTCCGACAAGTGCAGCAGTGTGAAGCCTTCGAACGCGGGATCGAGCCCGACAATCGGCAACTCGTTTTCGACCACCCGGATGTCGAGCGCGTTGCGCCGGGCACGCTGCAACATACCGACCAGCCGAAGGCAGCTACGAATCAGCCCCGGCGCGAGATACCAGTCGCGCAAGCGAAAGGACCCCCGCTGCGCTTCGTTGAGCGCTTCGATCGCCAGACGCTTGCGGGCGTGCAGTTCGAGCCGCACGAGCAGCTCCGCGTCGGCGGCGGTTGTGCCGTTGTCATGGGTGCTCATCCGCAGGATTGTATTCCCGCGATAGACGATGCACGCGGTCAAGCCCGCGCCCATCTGCTATCGTTTGCGCCTCCCGGCCACCAAGAGGCACCACCATGAATCACCTGAGATTGGCTGCGTTCGCAGCTGCCGCGATTCTTGTGTCGGCTTGTCATCGCGACGATCCGAAACCCGAAGGCGAGACGCATCATGGTGCCGACGCGGCGCCCCCTGCGCAGAATCTCGCGGACGTTCAGCCCGATGGAACCAGCGCCCCGCTGCTGCACGGAATCGGTCCGCTGCACGTGCCGATCTCCACGAAATCCGAGCAGGCACAGAAGTACTTCGATCAGGCCTTCACACTGATGTACGGCTTCAATCACGCCGAGGCGATTCGATCGTTCAAGGAGGCGGCGCGCCTCGATCCGACGTGCGGTATCTGCTGGTGGGGTGTAGCGCTGTCGTACGGCCCAAACATCAATGCACCGATGGCACCGGAAGCAGTGGCGCCGGCATGGCAGGCACTACAGATGGCGCAATCGCTTCGTGC
>CAZLDA010000591.1:0-2689 GCA_964557875.1 uncultured Pseudomonadales bacterium
CGCCCGCCACGGTGTCGCGGGTACTGAACGGCACCAGTGGCGTGAGTCCCGAACTGAAGGCGCGCGTGCTGAAGGCGGCGTCCACCCTGGGTTACGTGCCGTGCGGTTCTGCACGCGCTCTGCGACGCCAGCATACGAGCGTGTGGGCCGCGATCGTTTCCGACATCGAGAATCCGTTCTTCACCGCAGTGGTACGCGGCATCGAAGACGTCGCGCGGCAGGCGCACCATCGCCTGGTGCTGTGCAATTCCGACGAGGATCTGGAACGGGAAGCGGCGTACATCGACGTCGCCATCGCGGAACGTATGGCCGGCGTCGTCATTGCCGTTGCATCGGACCAGGAATCGAACGTGGCGCCATTGATCGCACAACGCGTCCCCATCGTCGCGGTGGATCGCTCGGCCGGTCGCGATGTCGATGCGGTTGTTGTAGACAATCGCCTGGGCGCGGAAGAAGCCACGCGCCATCTCATCGATTTCGGCAGCCGTCGCGTTGCCTGTATCACCGGCCCGTCGCGGGTGAACACCGCCAACGAGCGCCTCGAGGAGTATCGCGGCGCGATCGCCGCCGCCGGGCTGACACCCGACGAAGATCTGATTCAACGCGCGGACTTCAAAGAGTCGGGCGGTCATCAGGCGGCGCTGTCGCTGCTGACTTCGCGCGCGCCGCCCGATGCGCTGTTCATTGCGAACAACCCGATGGCCGCGGGGGCGTTGCGGGCCATCCGCGAATTGGGGCTGTCGATTCCGAAGGACGTCGCGCTGGTTGCATTCGACGATTCGCCGTGGTCGCGCAGCCGGCTTACGAGATCGGGCGGGTAGCTGCGGAGTTGCTGGCGACGGCCGGAAGCCGGTCGGCACGCACGATCGTGCTGTCGCCGCGATTGATCGTGAGGGAAAGTTCGATGCGGCGGCCATCGGCCTGATTCCGCGTCGAAGTGGAAAACGATTTCAGGCAATTTCGACGGATTCCACCAGATGGTCACAAACCGGGGCGCGCATGGAACTCAAGCTGCTGAAGTGTGATTGGGGCATGGAGCATCTCGGCGAAATGCCCGACCGGCTGCGCGCGTTCGCGAAAGCCGGCTACGACGGCGTCGAGTGCGCAGACATCGGCATGGATCCCGCGGAGTTCGGCGATCTGACGGCCGAACTCGGTCTCGACTACGTGGCGATGATGTTCTGCGACACCGAGGCGGACTTCAAAACCCAACTCGAGGCGGTGAAGAAAACGCGGCCGATCCTCGTCAACTGTCATCCCGGCCGCGACTATTTCGATCTCGAGCGCAGCGTCGCGTTCTTCAACAACGTCATGGAAATGGCGAGCGAAATCGACGCGCCGTTGGTGTTCGAAACGCACCGCACGCGTTGCCTCTACTCAGCGTGGCAAACCGAACGCATCCTGAACGCGCTGCCGTGGCTGCGCATCACGGCCGACTTCAGTCACTTCACCAACGTCGCCGAGAACAATCTGAAAGAACAACCGTACGCGCGGATGATGGATCTCGCGATCGACCGCGCCGACCACATTCATGCGCGCGTCGGCTCCGCGCACTCGCCACAAGTTGCCGACCCGCGCGTCGGCATGGGGTTGCGGTGGACCGGCCTGTTCGAACGCTGGTGGGACCGCATCATCGACGCGCGGTTGAAAGAGGGTCGGCCGTTCCTGACGATCAATCCCGAGTTCGGGCCGCCGCCGTATCAGCCGGTCGATCCCGAGGAAAAGCCGCTCGCCGACATCTGGGACGTGTGTCTGTGGATGACCGATCGATTCCGTACGCGTTGGGCGAACATGCTGGAGACCGTGTGATGACTGATGTGAATCTCAGGTTCGGACCGCCGCCGTCGACGAAGTTCGAGGTGAACCCGTCTGCGAAGGAAGTGCAGTTCTTCAAGGACAACGGCTATCTGGTGGTGGAGCGCCTCACCACTGACGAAGAGATTGCGTGGATCCGGCAGATCTTCGAGTTCATCTTCTCGAAGGAACACGAGAAGAATGCGCACGCGCCGGTCGACCGCTCCGGCACTCTTGCGCCGGGAGAGGAGAGCAAGCTCGCGCAGTCGTTCCATCCGGAGATCGAGTTCCCGGAACTGCTAACGACCAATCACTGGCGCAACGCGAAGCGTTATGCGGCCGCGCTGCTCGGCGTGGATGCGTCCACTCTGTCGAGTTGGGGTCACATGATCCGCAAACCGCCCGGCGGTCGCGCGGCGCTGTGGCATCAGGATCACGCGTATTGGGAACCGGAACTCGACTACTACGCGTTGGGCGTGTGGTTGCCGATGCACGATGTAAGCACTGAAATGGGCGCCATGCAGTTCATCCCGGGTTCACACAAGCGCGGGCTGCTGCGGCATCACCACGGCGACGAGCCGCAGTTCAACGTGCTGGAAGTGGACGAACCGTTCGACGTGACGAAAGCGGTGGCCTGTCCTTTGAAGAAGGGCGGCGCGACGTTCCACCATTCGGAAACGTTGCACTACACGGCGCCGAACGCGACCGACGAACCGCGGCTGGCATTTCCGATGGAGTTCCAGATCACACCCGTGCGGCGCAGTACACCCGTCAGCATGCCGTGGGTGGACGAGTTCCGGAAGGCCACCTCGAACGGCCGCCCGCTCAAGCTGTATCACGTGGCGGACGGCCGCGTAATGAGAATCTGATATCGAGAGGAATCGACGTGGGACGC
>CAZLDA010000591.1:2721-2960 GCA_964557875.1 uncultured Pseudomonadales bacterium
TTCGATTTCGACGCGGTTTCGTATTGGATCGCGCAGGGGCAGACCACTCCGACGCCGATTTCGCGCGGCGAATTCGGCGTGGTCGCGGCGGCGCGACTCGTCGAACTGCTTCGACGCCATTCGATTCCAACGACCTGGTTCATACCGGGACTCACCGCGGATACGTTTCCTGATGAGTGTCGGGAGATCGCGGTGGCGGGGCATGATGCCACGGCCTATGCGACGCGGCAATCTGCTCG
>CAZLDA010000592.1:0-2956 GCA_964557875.1 uncultured Pseudomonadales bacterium
GCGGCGCCCTGCTCGAGAAGGAGCAGGGCCGCAACCGAAGAGTCAACGCCACCGGACATGCCGACGATGATTTTTTCTTGGCTCGACTCGGTCACAGGTAGGGATACGCTAAGGCGGAAGCGCCAGTTTACCGAGTCTGTTGCGCCGAATCAGGTGATTCGCTCTAATCCCCGGCCTGTCGCAATCCCGGAGCACGCGCGTGTCGCAGTTTTCGCATCTCAACTCCGCTGGTGAGGCGCGTATGGTCGACATCTCAGAGAAATCCGAGTCGGCGCGCGTTGCCCGAGCGATGGCTCGCGTCCGAATGCAACCTCAGACCCTCGACGCAATCTTCGGCGGCGGTGTCGCCAAAGGTGACGTGCTGGCAGTGGCACGCGTCGCGGGAATTCAGGGGGCAAAACGTACCTCGGACCTCATTCCACTATGCCATCCGCTCGCATTGGCGAAGGTCACCGTCGACTTCGAGCGCCACACGGCCGACGTTCTGCAGATCTCGACCGAGTGTAAGGTGACCGGCCAGACCGGCGTCGAGATGGAAGCGCTTACGGCCGCGACCGTCGCTGCGCTGACGGTGTATGACATGTGCAAGTCTGCAGACCGCGGCATGTCGATCGAGAGCGTTCGATTAGTCCACAAGAGCGGTGGAAAAAGCGGCGACTGGGATCGCCCGGATCCGATTGAATGACTATCAAGGTGAGATTCTTCGCCGCGCTGCGTGAGCAGGTCGGGCAGGATGTCGTCGAGGCTTCCACACCGGCTTCTGGCGACATTGCGGGGTTGTTGGCGAACATACGCGAACAACTCGGCGAACGCGTTGTTGCCGCCTTGAACGCCCCCGACGTGCGAGTGGCCGTCAATCGGGAGTTCGTCGAAACCGACTGTGCTATTCACGACGGCGATGAGGTTGCGTTCATGCCTCCGATTACGGGCGGGTGAGCATGCACAGTAAAGTTTCGATTCAGCGCGACGATTTCGACCTGGGGCGTGAATGGGGCGAGTTGAGATCTGTACTGGGCGGCCGGGTCGGCGCGATGGCTGCGTTTTGCGGCGTGGTTCGTGACCAGCATGAAACCCTTGCGGTCTCGGGTCTAGAACTCGAACACTATCACGGCATGACCGAGAAGAGCATCGAGTCGATCCTCGATCGCGCCGCCGAACGCTGGCCGCTCGACGCGGTGGTAGTCATCCATCGAGTCGGGGAACTCGCGCCCCGTGATCAGATCGTGCTCGTCCTCGCGGCGTCGAGCCATCGTCAGGCCGCGCTCGACGCGTGTGCATTCGTCATAGATCTCTTGAAGACGGAAGCGGTGTTCTGGAAGCGTGAGCTATCGCAGTTCGGTGCGAGGTGGATCGAGTCGACGACCCTCGACCATCTGCGGTCGAGCGACTGGCGGAAATAGTCGCGAGCGTCAGCGCGGCAGGTGCACTGCCTCTTGCTTCCATTCACCAGGCGCAAGGTCGTCGAGTGTCCAGGGTCCTATTCGGACTCTGATCAGGCGCAGTACCGGATGGCCTACCGCGGCGAGCATCCGTCGCACCTGCCGATTCTTCCCCGTATCCAGGACGACGCTAACCCAACTGCTCGAATCCCGATATCGTGGCGGAATGGGCGGATCGCGGGGTGGCAGGTTTGCGGGCTCGCTCGATGGCTTTGCACTGACGGCTCGGCTCAGACCATCACGCAGTACGACGCCGTGCACTAACCGGTCGAGCGTTGCTTGTGTCGGTATCCCCTCGACCTGTACTGCGTACGTCTTCTCGAGTTTGTGTTTCGGGTGTGCGATACGCGACTGCAATGCACCATCATCGGTCAGCAGCAATAGACCTTCGGAGTCGTAGTCGAGGCGACCCGCTGTGTACACACCGGGAACGTCGATGAAGGTCGCCAGCGTCGCTCGACCCTCAGAGTCGGTGAACTGCGACAGAACGCGAAACGGCTTGAAGAAGCGGATCAACTTGGGCACGGCATTTCCCGAATTTGCTCTATAATGCGCGGCTTTGTAAGACCGGCCAAACAAGGGAGTGCCTCATGGGTTATCAACACATCCGCGTTCCGTCCGACGGGGAGAAAATAAAAGTTGCTGCCGACGGATCGTTGACTGTTCCGAAGAACCCCATCATTCCCTTCATCGAAGGGGATGGTATCGGTGTCGATATCACACCGGTGATGAAGGATGTTGTCGACGCTGCTGTGGCAAAAGCCTATGGCGGCTCGCGGAGCATCAAGTGGATGGAGATCTACGCCGGTGAGAAGTCGCTCGAGGTCTATGGCGAAGATCAGTGGCTGCCGCAGGAAACGCTGACGGCGATGAAGGAATTCGTCGTTGGGATCAAAGGGCCGATGACGACTCCAGTGGGGGGCGGTATCCGGTCATTGAACGTTGCGCTGCGACAAGAGCTCGATCTGTATGTGTGTCAGCGCCCGGTTCGCTGGTTCACCGGCGTACCCAGCCCGGTCGTGCATCCTGAGAAGACCGATATGGTGATCTTTCGCGAGAACACGGAAGACATCTACGCGGGCGTCGAATGGGAAGCCGACAGCGCGGCGGCAATCAAACTGATGAAGTTCCTGCGCACCGAAATGGGCGTGACTAAGATCCGGTTCCCGGAGCACGTCGGCCTCGGCATCAAGCCGATCTCCGAAGAGGGAACGAAGCGCTTGGTGCGCAGGGCGATCCAGTACACGATCGATGAAGATCGTTCGTCGCTGACGTTCGTGCACAAGGGCAACATCATGAAATTCACCGAGGGTGCCTTCAAAGATTGGGGCTATGAACTCGCGCGTGAAGAGTTCGGTGCGACTCCGCTCGACGGTGGTCCGTGGCATCAGTTGAAGAACCCGAAGACCGGACGTCAGATCGTGTTTAAGGACATGATTGCCGACGCGATGCTGCAACAGATTCTCACGCGGCCCGACGAATACGCCGTCATCGCCACGATGAACTTGAATGGTGAC
>CAZLDA010000593.1:0-2944 GCA_964557875.1 uncultured Pseudomonadales bacterium
GGTTTCGGCGACGCATCGTATGTGGCGCATCTGTCGAAGGACCTCATCGCGCGTACGCAGCGCCGCATCATGGAGATGTTGGAGCAGTGCGTGGAGCGGGCGCGGCTGTCGCCGGAACCGCTGCCTGTGATCGTCGTTGGCGGCGGTTCGATTCTGGTGGACGGACCGATCGGCGGACTCGAACTGATCAAGCCGAACCATTTTGCCGTTGCGAATGCGGTGGGCGCGGCCATTGCACAGGTATCCGGAGAGGTCGATCGGGTTTACGCGCTGGGCGAAATCGGCCGCGAGCGAGCGCTCGACGACGCGAAGCAGCGCGCCATCGAGGCGGCAGTGGCGGCGGGTGCAACGCGCGAGAGCGTCGCGATCGTCGATGTGGAGGACGTGCCGCTTGCTTACTTGCCCGGCAACGCAACGCGCATTCACGTGCGGGCGGTGGGAGATCTCGGTGTCGGCTGAACAGGGTTACGTGTTGCGTGAGAGCGACCTGCTGCCGCTGTCGATCGGCGCGGCGCTGCTCGGCACCGGCGGTGGCGGCAATCCGTACATCGGCATGCTGCGCACGCGCGAGCTGTTTCGAAAAGGCGCTGCGGTGCGCGTGCTCCCGCTCGACGCGTTGCCGGACGACGCGTGGGTGGGCACGGTCGGCAGCATCGGCGCGCCGGTGATCGGCGTGGAGAAAATCTCCGAAGGCGGCGAGTGTTTTCGCGCGATGCGCGCCGTAGAAGAAGCGTCGAGAACAACGATGGCGGCGCTGATCGCTGCGGAGATCGGCGGCGCGAACGCGATGGCACCGATCATCACCGCAGCGCTCGCGGGCTTGCCGGTGGTGGATGGCGACGGCATGGGTCGCGCATTCCCGGAAGTGCAGATGTCGACGTTCGCGATCTATGGCGATGACAGCCGCGAAGGTCTCACCGCTATTGCCGACGACAAGGGCAACGTGGTGGTCATTCGCAAATACATCGACGCGCGCTGGCTGGAGCGATTCGCGCGTACCATCGTGGTCGACATGGGCGCCGGCGCGGGTGCGGCCGGTGCACCGATGCCGATGGAGTTCGTACGACGCGCTGCGATTCCGAACACGATCACACAAGCACTCGAGATCGGCCACGCGGTGCTCAACGCTCGCGCCAAACGACAGAACGTCATCGAGCGCGTCGTCGAGGTCACGCGCGGCAAACTGTTCTTCGTCGGCAAGATTGTCGATGTATCGCGCGAACTGAAAGGAGGCTTCGTGCGAGGCCAGGCGAACCTGTTGGGACTCGACCAGTGGGCCGGTTCGCAAGCGCGCATCGCCATCCAGAACGAGAACCTCGTGCTGTGGATCGACGGTGTTGCGGCGATCATGGTGCCCGACCTCATCATGAATCTGGAACTCGACACCGGCGAACCGATTACGACGGAGATGTTGCGTTACGGGCAACGCGTGGCCGTCATCGGCATGCCGGTGCACGACCTCATGCGAACGCCCGCAGCGCTCGAAGTAGTAGGCCCGCACGCGTTCGGCTATCCGGAATTGAGTTATGTCCCGCTGGCCGGGTGACGCGCCCGCCACCCTCGTGCTCGTGAAGCATGCGTTGCCCGTGCTGGACGCTTCAAAGCCGGCGCGGGAGTGGCAGCTTGGAACGGAAGGCGAGCGGCAAGCGAAAAAGCTGGCGGGCGCGCTTCGCGCGTTCGCGCCGTTGCGCATGATCGCGAGCCCGGAGCCGAAGGCGGCGTCGACCGCGGCCCTTGTCGCGGCAGAACTCGAGGTCGAAGTGTCGGTCGTGGATGCACTCAGGGAATTCGATCGCCCCGTGTTGCCGTTTCTGCCGAAGGAAGAACACGCGCGCGCCAACGAGCAGATCTTCGTCGACCTGAACCGGCGCGTGTTCGGCATTGAATCGGGTCGCGAAGCGCTCGATCGATTTTCGATCGCGATCGACGATGCGATCGCGCAGACGCGCGCGCAAAGCGTCGTGGCCGTCACGCACGGTACCGTGATCTCGCTGTTCGTGGCGGCTCACAACGCGGTGAATGCCTTTGCGATGTGGAAGCAGCTCGAGTGCACCTCGTATGTCGTACTCGACGTGCCGTCGTTCGCGCTTCGCCGGGTCGTGCTCGATGCGGGCAACGCATGAAGGAATCTGATCTCTATCCACCGGTGAAGCGCTTCCTCGAAGCGCAGAGCTATGAAGTGAAAGGCGAGATCGGCGACTGCGACGTGCTCGCCGTGCGCGGCGCCGAAGCGCCGCTGATCGTCGAACTGAAACTCACGCTCAACCTGAACGTGGTGCTGCAGGCGGTGGAGCGGTTGTCGGTTACACCGAAGGTGTACATCGGTGTGCCGAAGCAGTGCTCCGTGTTGAGTGCGCGACGCAAACACATCGTCAAACTGTTGCGCATGCTCGGCATCGGTCTGATGACGATCGATAAGCGCGGCGGTGTCGCGATACTGCTCGACCCAGGCGAATACAAACCGCGCAAGTCGAAGCATCGTCACGAGCGTTTGCTCGGCGAATTTCGCAAGCGCGTCGGCGATCCGAATCCCGGCGGCCTGCATCGACGCGGCGGAATAATGACCGCCTATCGCCAACAGGCATTGAAGATTGCCGAGTTGTTGCAGCAACTCGGGCCGAGCAAAGCGTCCGACGTCGCGCGCACGCTGCAGGTGCCGAACGCGCGCGCGATTCTGTATCGCGACGCGTACGGCTGGTTCGAGCGCGCGTCGGTGGGCGTGTATGCACTGTCGCCGCGCGGAACACAGGAGATTTTGCTTTGGAACAAAAGACAGTCGGAACCTCGATGCTAGTTGAGGACTTCAGGCGGCGCTTCGAGTTCATGCAACGGATGACGATCGACTTCGTAGCCGCGGTCCCGGACGGAGAATCTACGGTGACGAAGCGCGCCGAATTCGCGAAGAAGCACTCGCACTACACGGGCGGGCTTGGGCGGGAGGAGC
>CAZLDA010000594.1:0-2943 GCA_964557875.1 uncultured Pseudomonadales bacterium
GAATTCGGTGTATTGCAGCGGTGAACTGGCCGACATCTCGATCGTGGGGCCGCCTAACCACCGCACTGGGCGGCTCACCACCCGCCGCATCGACCGCAGGCGTCCGGTGCTACGTTCTGCGCTGGTTGGTTTCTGAAGCAGCAGCTGCTTGGCGAATGTGATGCTGCGCAACTGACTCTTCGAAGAGCATGCGTAGTTCAAGCCGAAGGGGCGTACTTTCGTTCGCGCGTCCACCGGAACGTGGCACAACTCCGAGTGTGTGTAGGTCCGCTTGAAGTAAACGTCGCATTCCTGAAGCGCGGCGTAATCGACAACGGGGCCGTCCCTCATATCGAAACAGACGCCTCGGTGACGAACCCCGTCGCTGACGTTCGCGAACAACAGCGACTCGGACGAGTCGTCGGGCCTACCGCCGTCGAAATCCAGATCGACGATATTCGCAGCGCGCAGTTCGTATAGACCTGCCAGCACCTGCGATAGGTGCGGGCTCATCGAGACCCGGGTGATGGTCACGCGAAACATGGACGGAATAACACTCGGCCGAACTGCCCACGAAGCGTAGCGGAAGCGGCGCGCACGGAGGTGCGCGATGTTGGTGGGTTTGTGACAGTGTCGATGATCTTGCAAGCAATCTGCGCGTTCTTGAACCGAACTGATGGCCGATGCGATTACGGCAAGTACGGAATCCGCGGCGCGCCGAGTTGCGATTGCAGAATCCGCTGAGCGTCGGCGACGAACTCACACAACAGCTCCCGCGTTTCGCGCGGATCGATGATGTCTTGCCCGGTCGACTCCGCCGTGCGGAACGGCGATGCGATGGCGCGCAACCGCGCTTCGATTTCCGCGCGCATTTTTTCCGGGTCGGGGGCGTTGTCGATTTCGCGTCGGTACGCAGCGCTTGCGCCGCCTGCGATGTGCATCGAGCCCCAGTTCGCTGACGGCCACGCGTAGCGGCGGAACATGCCGCTGGGGCGATGGTGACACTGGCCGGCCACGCCGTAGAGGCGGCCGACCACGACCGTGGCCCATGGCATCCAGCTCTGATTCGTCATGGCGACAAGCCGCGCGCCGGCGCGTTCGATGCCGAGTTTTTCGGACTCGAGTCCCACCATGAAGCCCGGTTCGTCGGCGAACGAGATCATCGGCAGATGGAACGTGTTGCACAGCTGGATCAGCCGCATCACCTTGTTGCCCGCTGCAACGTCTGTGGCACCGCCGTGGTGTTTGGGATTGTTTGCCATCACGCCTACCGGCCAACCGTTCAGCCGTGCCAGACCGGTAACGCGCGAACGGCCATATGAAGGGGCGATTTCGAAGAACGAGTCGCGATCGACCACCATGCGGATCATCGACTTCGGGTCGTAGATCTGGCGCGGGTTGCGGGGAATGAGCGACAGCAGCTTGTCTTCGCGGCGATTGGGGTCGTCGGACGTGTCGCCACGCGGCGGCATTTCCCAAACATTGCTCGGCAGGTACGAAAGGAACTGGCGGATCAACGCGAAGGCGTGCGCTTCGTCGTCGGCGAGGTTGTCTACGCTGCCGCTCACTTTCACGTGAATGTGATCGCCGCCGAGGTCTTCCTTCGTGATGTCGTAACCGAGCGCCGCCTTCACCACCGGCGGGCCTCCGGGGAACAACTGGCTCTTGTCCTTCACCATCAGATTGAAATGGGCGAGACACGCGTTGATTGCGGGAAGTCCGGCCACTGAACCCATCACGGCGGAAACGACCGGCACGCAGCTCAGCAATTCCACGTCGATCGCCGTCCAGATGTTGCCGTCGGGCAGGTAGGTGCGGCCCATCGTTTCGAACGAACGCACGCTGCCGCCGGCTGCGTCTAACAACCTCACATAGGGGATGCGCCATTCGCGCGCGCGCACGTTCGATGCGAGTTCCTGGCCCAGTCCGCCGCGGGTGCCGGCGGAACCGCCGCGCACCGTGAAGTCGCCGGCCGTGACGATCAGTTTGCGGCCATCGACCAGACACGTGCCTTCGACCAGAGGTTTCGGCGTGAACGCAGTGAGTTCGTTGCCCTCGTAGACGGCATCGCCGGCGAGTCCCATGAATTCGCGAAAGCTGTTGCGATCGGCAAGCGCCTCGATGCGCTCGCGCACGGTCAGCTTCCCGCGCGAACGTTGTCGCGCGATGCCTTCGGGTCCGCCCATCTGTTCGGCGAGTTGTTTGCGCCGTGCCAACTCGTCGATTTCGTCTTGCCAGCTCACTGTCGTTTACCGTCTGTAACGTGCGGTCGATGCTACCATCCGCTCGGGGCGCGGTTGCGAGGGGAGGGTTGATGGCCGAGGCGGTAGTAACGGTCCGTGAGAAGTCGTTCAGCACTGCATACCAGTGGTATGCGCTCGGCGTGTTGTTCGTCGTCTATGTCTTCAACTTCATCGACCGCTCGATACTCGCGTTGCTCGCGCAGTCGATCAAAGAAGACCTGCACATCTCCGACACTGCGCTCGGCTTGTTGGGTGGACTCGCATTCGCAGTGTTCTATACCGGGCTCGGCATTCCGATTGCGCGCCTCGCCGACAAAGGCAATCGGCGCAACATCCTCGTGGTTTGTTTGTCGATCTGGAGCGCGGCCACCGCGCTGTGTGGACTGGCGCAGAGCTATACGTATCTGTTGTTGGCGCGCATCGGTGTAGCCGTTGGCGAAGCCGGCGGCAGCCCGCCGTCGCACTCGATGATCTCCGATATGTTCCCGCAACACCGTCGCGCAACCGCGCTCGGCATCTATGCGCTCGGCATTCCGGTGGGCACGATGATCGGCGCGCTCGCGGGCGGCTGGATCAACGACGCGTTCGACTGGCGTACGGCGTTCATGGTCGTCGGCTTGCCGGGCCTGCTTCTGGCCGTGGTGGTGCGCCTGACGTTGCGCGAACCGCCGCGCGGCGTTTCCGAACCCGTGCGGATCGAAGCGGGCGCCACGCCGCCGAT
>CAZLDA010000595.1:0-2934 GCA_964557875.1 uncultured Pseudomonadales bacterium
GGCGACGCGCGGCAACGTGTCGTGAACGCTCGCAAGCGTGCTGCCGAACGCGGCGAGTTCTTCGGTTGCCAACGCTCCGGCCGCCAGCAACCGGTCGAGCTGCATGTCGCCGGGGAACTGCCGCATACGAACCGCGTACTCAACCGGCTCACCGTCACCGCCGAAGCGAGCCACGCCGTCACTCAGCGTGATCGGAACCACATCGATATACAACGATTCTGCAAAGCGGCGATTGAGACGGACTTCCTCTTCGCAGTAGCGGCGCCGGAGCGACAGCGTGGAGAAGTCGAGGAAGCCGAAGTCGACAGGCTTTTTGATCTTGTAGACGAAGGCGCCGGTGAGAAGCACCCACGAGATGTGCGTCTCTACGAGTTCGATACGTTCGCAATCATGCAGGTAGGCATCGGGACGCATCAGGTCCCGGAGCAGTGTCGTGACGTCCGCCGTCAGGCTGATTCGCGTCGGCCCGGTTCGACCGCGTTCACCAGCACGTCGAGAACTTCGAAAATATGGGTTCCCTTGAACCGCGGGTCACTGCGGACTTGTTCATCGAAAAACTCGATGTACGCGTTGTCTTCGACCACCCGCCCTGCTTTCCAGGAGAGCCATGCATTGACGAGAGCAGTTTCGTCTTGCCTGGTCATTTGTCCTCCCTTACTTCACAACTTCCGCACTACTTCTTTATTCGTTCTTCCGCGTCCGGATTCCCATTCGCCGAACGCACTCTGGAGTACTTCCTCCGCGAGGGCGCGAAGCATATCAGTCTCAAATTGCAGACCCAAGTCTCATTCCGCGGGCCACGCGGTATTTTCGTGCCGCCTAGACTCATGAATGAGTGCGTCGACATCTGTTCTCGTTCTGCTCGCTGCGTTCATCGCATGGGCCGCGCTGCTTGCGCCAATGGATACGCGCGCAATCGCGGTGCACGCACCCGCAAGCACCGAGACGCATCACCGGATTCCGGCAACGGGCGCGGCACCGACACACGACGCTCAGGCGCCGATCGAAACGCGCGGCAGCGACGTGCTGCTCGAAGACTATCCGCTTACCGAAACGACGCTATCGACGCTGCAACGCGGCGACCGGATCGCATTGCCGCATCCGGACGGCGGCACCATCGAACTGCGCGTCGAACGCGCCGACGCCGAGCACGGCGGCCGTCACTTGACGCTGGTCCAGTCCGACGGTCTGGTCAGCACATTCACGGAAAGCCACGGAGCGTTCTTCGGAACCTTGGCGACGCCGCGCGGCGTCTATGCTCTGGAAGGCAGCGCAAGCGGCAGCCGGCTGACGCGACACACCCTGCTTGATCAACGGATGAACAGTCATGCGCTCGACTATCGAACCATACCGGCAACTTGAGCAGCGATCGCCCGCCGTCGCGCTGCTCGTCGGCGCCCTCCTCGTCGGCGCATTGTCCGCTTGTGGCGGTGGGGGCGGCGGCGAAACCACCGATACGAGCCCGAGCGGCGGATCCGGCACGCCACAAACGGTGCCGCCGCCGACAACGCAGGGCGCACGCACCAGTATCGACGTGCTCGCGCTGGTCAGCGCGTCAGTAGCGCAGCAGTACGCCGATCCCGGTTTGCGGGTGCGTCACCTGTTTGCGGTTGCGAACGACGTGCTCGAGAGCGCGGATGTTGCCCTCGAATTCAGCGTGGCGCGCATCGAGACCGTCACCTATCCGGACGGCCCCGACGCACCGACCGCACTCGACGACCTGACGTTCGGCGACGATCCGTCGCTCAGCGGCGTCGCCGCGTTACGCACCGCATCGCACGCCGACCTGGTGGTGTTGATTCGCCCTTACGCAAACGATGGCTACTGCGGCTACGCGTGGACCGGCGGCCTGGGTACAAACGGCGATCTTTCCGCACCCGCTAACGCGGATTTCGGCTATGCCGTCGCGGCGTCTGACTGTTCCGACTACGTGCTGTTGCACGAATTCGGACACAACCTCGGGCTCGTGCATTCGCGCCGCGAAGCGCCGCAGGGCGGCAGCTTGAGCTATGGCGCGGGTTACGGACGCGACAATGATTTCGTGACCATCATGGCGAGCCCGACGATGTTCAACGCGGTGCAGCTGCCGGTGCTCTCCGACCCGCAGCGCAACTGCGACGGTATGCCGTGCGGGGTCGATCACTCCGACGCGTTGAACGGCGCCGATTCGGCGCGGGCACTACGAGTGACGATGGCACAGGTCGCTACGTATCGCTGAGAGCCGATTCAACGGGGCCCTAGCGGTGCTCTGTGCCGCGACCACGCGGCAGCGTAACGACCGGCGCAGGTGTGACCTGACCCTTCAGATCGATCAGCTGTTCGGCGAGATCCGCGCCTTCTACCAGGCGCTCGATGAAACGCTTGATCGCGTCGTAGTCGAAACTCTCGCAGGCCTGTTCGAGCGTGTTCAGCGCGCCGCGCAATTCCGACCACGCAACGTAGCCCTCCTCCGCGCGCATGATCTTGCGATGTTCGGTGCCGGACGCCGCATCGGCGATCAACAGCTCTTCGTGCAGCTTTTCGCCGGGCTGCAATCCGGTGAAATGAATTTCGATGTCACCCTCGGGATGCTCCGCGTCGCGAATCGTGTAGCCCTTCAGACGAATCATCCGGCGCGCCAGATCGAGGATGCGTACCGGCTCGCCCATGTCGAGCAGAAACACGTCGCCGCCCTTCGCCATCGCGCCGGCCTGCAGTACCAGTTGCGCCGCTTCCGGAATCGTCATGAAGAACCGCGTGACATCGGGGTGCGTGACCGTCACCGGCCCGCCGTGATTGATCTGTTCGAGGAACAGCGGAACCACGGAACCGGACGACCCGAGTACGTTGCCGAACCGCACCATCGAGAATCGCGTACCCGTGGTATGACCCTGGAGCGCCTGCAGCACGAGTTCCGCGAGGCGCTTCGATGCGCCCATCACGTTCGTCGTGCGA
>CAZLDA010000596.1:0-2933 GCA_964557875.1 uncultured Pseudomonadales bacterium
GCGGCCTGGCTGATGAGGGGTCCGAGGAACTGGGGACATTCCTCGTTTCCTAGCAACAGGGGACGCGCCTCAGTGAGGCGCGTCCCCTTTTGCTAGGAAACGAGGAATGTCCCCATTTCCGGCTCACATTGTGTGCGTGGCTTTGTCGCCGGCTAGAGCGCCGGCCAGATAGGTTTCGATCTTCGTGCGCGCGACGTCGTCCTGATCGTTGAACTGCACACCAATGCCGGCGGCCCGGTTGCCTTGTGCGCCTTTCGGCGTCATCCACACGACTTTGCCCGCGACCGGAATCTTCTCTGCCTCATCCATCAGGTTCAGCAGCATGAAGACCTCGTCACCGAGTTCATATTCCTTCTTGGTCGGGATGAACAGACCGCCGTTACGGATGAACGGCATGTACGCGGCATAAAGGACGGCCTTGTCCTTGATTGCCAACGAGAGAATTCCGTTTCTAGTACCGCGTTTGGCTTCCATTGCGTCTTAAGTCCGGTCGAGACCGGATAAATGTACACCGAGGCCGGAGCGCGCGGATGATCGTGTTCTCAGTCGGGCTTGTCAATTGACCCGGACGTGATCGATATCACACTCCAACCGCGAGATCTCGCCACGCAAGCAAGCGCGATTCGAAAAGCAAACGTGCGTTCGGATTGGTGGTTCCGCGCAGTAGAAGGCGGTCGCGCGCGAGTTCGTCCCACATCGACAGCAGAGCTTCGTCCGTTGTCTTGTCGAGCACTCGTGCGAGCGGTTCTGAGTAGCTGCTTTCGCTCACTGAAATACGCCGCAGCCCCAGCACGCTTGCGAGATATCGCATCCATCGCTCGACGAGTTCCGCGGGCAGGTCTTTCGCCCAACCTTCCGCAACGTTCAGCGGGTTGGCTTCGCCGCGCGCAACGGCGCACAGCGTCTCGGCGATCGGCTGCTCCTCACGCTCGAGCGCTGCGATCACACGATAAGGTGCGCCGCCGTATTCGAAACACAACGCCGCAATGCGACCGGAATCGGCGGTTGGAACCTGTGCTCGGATCCACGCGAGCGCAGTGGCGTCCGCCGGTGGCCGCACCGCGAGAAGCCGGCATCGGCTGCGCAGGGTGGGCAGCAAGTCGCGCAACGAGTCGCTGACCAACACCAGATAACTGTCGGGCGGCGGCTCTTCCAACGTCTTCAGCAGTGCGTTCGCTGCGTGGGGATTCAGCGCGTCGGCGTTGGTGATGACCGCTACCTTACGAGGCGCTATCTGCGGAGTTCGTACGATGAAGTCGGCCACTGCACGAACCGCGTCGATGCCGATCTGCTCACCGGCACCTTCGGGGACGATCCAGCGTAAGTCCGGATGCGCGATCGCGGCCGCAGGCGTGGTATTCGAACCCCGATCTATCAACTGCAGCGCTAGTGCCTCAGCCAAGGTCTGTTCACCCCAGCCGCCGGGTCCATGAATCAACAACGCATGCGGAAGACGTCCGCTGTCGATCGCCGCAGCGAGACCGGCGTACGGTGCTTCCAGCCAGGGAGGTAAACGCTTCATGCTGCGCCGTCGATGAACCGATCCAACGCCGCCGCGATGCCCTGCTGAACCTCCGCGAGCGGTCGACCCGCGTCTATTGTCCTGAACCGGCGATGCTGCCTTGCGCGATCGAGGTACGCCTGACGCACCCGTTCGAAGAACGCGAGCTGCTCCCGTTCGAAGCGGTCGCGCTGCGCCTCGTCGATTCTTGCAAGGCCCGTTGCAATGGGCAGGTCGAGGTAGATCGTCAGGTCGGGTTGCAGTGTTCCCTGAACTTCGCGTTCGAGTGCCTCGATCCGCGCGATCGGCAATCCGCGGCCGCCGCCCTGATACGCGTAGGTCGCATCGGTGAACCGGTCGCAGAGCACCCACGATCCCGACTCGAGCGCCGGCCTGATGACACGAGCCAGATGTTGCGCGCGTGCGGCGAAAACGAGTAGCAGCTCCGCCTCCGGGTCAATCGCTTCCGATTGCGGATCTAACAGAATCGCTCGGACGCGTTCCGCCATCGGTGTTCCACCCGGCTCGCGCGTTCGAACAAGTTTGATTCCTCGTGCGGCAAGCGCTTGGGCGACGAAGTCCATGTTCGTCGTCTTTCCGACACCTTCGGTGCCTTCGAAGGTGATGAACTTGCCGCGCGTCAAAGGTCTCTCCCACCGAGTTGGTAACGCCGCACGGCCGCGAGATGCTCGTCCAACGTTGCGCTGAACTCGCTGCTGCCGTCGCCGCGAGCAACAAAGTACAGGAAGTTGCCATCGTCGGGATGCAGCGCCGCCTCGATCGACGCGAGCCCGGGTAATGCGATCGGAGTCGGTGGGAGTCCGGTCATTCGATAAGTGTTGTACGGCCCATCGGTATCTACCTGCGCGCGCGTGAGGTTGCCGTCGAACGCGCTGCCCAAACCGTAGATGACGGTCGGGTCGGTTTGCAGGCGCATCGAGCGTTGCAGGCGGGAAACGAAAACACGGCTGATCTTGCCGCGTTCGGCTTCACGCCCGGTCTCCTTCTCGATGATGGATGCCATGACCAATGCCTCGTCGGGCGTTGCATACGGCAGACCCGGCGCGCGATTGGCCCACGCCCGCGCAAGAACGGAGTTCATCCGCTCATTTGCGCGCAACAGCACATCCGAGACGCGCGTGCCCTTCTTGTAGCCGTATGTGTCGGGAAAGAACCGCCCCTCTGCATGACCGGAACCGAGTTGCAGCTTCGCCATCAGGGTTTCCGCGCTGACGTCGCCGAGATCGTTGACCAGCTTGGGCGTCTCGGCGAGTTGCTCTACCACGCGCATGATCGTGAAGCCCTCGACGATGCGCACCTCATACGTTGCGACGGCGCCACTCACCAGATCCGCGAGCAGCGACTGCGGTGTTGCGCCAACGGCAATTCGGTATTCGCCTGCCTGAACGCGGTTCGCAAGCCCTTTCCAGCG
>CAZLDA010000597.1:0-2930 GCA_964557875.1 uncultured Pseudomonadales bacterium
CGCGTGAACGGCATGAAGGCGGTGTTTGCGCGGCTCGCTGCGCAGGATTGACCTGGGAGAACCGACGATCAGCCGTTAGCGAGCGTGCGCGCGATGAACTCGATGCTTGCCTGCTGCATGGCGGCGTATGTCTCGCGCCATGTCGGGACGTCCATACCGTTCGGCGTGCATTCGCTTTCGAACTTCACCACGCAGCTCGAAGCGGTGAGCGGCTCTACCCGTACCTGACCACGATAGTTTTCGACCGGCATCGGCGCCGGATCGACGATTCGATACCGCAAACACATCGTTGTCGGATTGCTCGATTCCAACACTTCGCGCAGCGGCGCTCCGTTGCCGTGACCGGCGCCTAGGTGCACGGTGCGCGTCGCGCCCGGGTTGGGTTGTTGGTCGCCGTAGGTGATGTCGGCAAAGAAACCGGCCGGTTGCATCAGCGCGAGGTTCGGCCAATGGAAGTAGCGCCACACCGCGGCGGCGGGATGTGTCAACGTCGCTTCGTGTGCGGCGCGGACTCGCACCGAACTCACTTGATGAACGGTGCCGACGGATGTGCGCGCGGATAATCGCGCAGATACGTGAAGTACTTGCCGAGAACCCGGTCCGATCGCGTCAGCGTGCCGGGGCGGAATCGCATCGTGCTCATCACGTTCGTGTCTTCGCCGACGATGCCCATCTCGGTGAGCATGCAGAGGTCGATGAACGCCTCGTCTGCAGTGCGGTCGTTGGTAGCTTGTGCCGCAATCACCAGGAAGTTCTTCGACAGTCCCGGGCGCGGCAGCCCCATCGGCACCAGGAAACCGAACCAGCGCCCTTCGAGATACGCGCTCTGGTAGTACAGCGACGTGCCCCAGATGCCGACGTGCCACTTCACGCGCGCGCCGGAGTCGAAGAAGCCGTCGAACTCGTACTGCATCGAGAAGTTGTCCCACCGCACCAGATCGTAAGGATCGCTGTCGAACTTCACACGATGCAGGGTTTTGATGTGTTGTATGTCCGGCGTGTTCGCGCACTGCACCCACGGGTCGACCGGCATCAGCTGCGGCAGTTCGATCGTTTTGGCAAGCAGCGTGTCCGGGGGGAAGGGGAAGTGGGGTACGTCGAACAGCGGCGTTTCGCCGTTGAACGCCCATATGATTCCCCAGCGCTCGAGCGACGGAAAAACGAACAGGCAGGCGTGCGCCGGCGCCGCATCGCCGATTGCGGTTTTGGCACATGCGCCGTTGCTCGCGTATTCCCAATGGTGAAAACCGCAGCGCAGATGGTCACCCACCACCGCGCCCGCTTCGAGGCTGGCCCCCATGTGCGGGCAGAAGGCGCTCATCACCCGCGCAACGCCGTCCCGGGCTCGCCACACCACTACACGTCCGTCGAGGAAGTCGTAGCCCTTTACGGCGCCGTTGGCGACATCGCTTGCAAGACAGATCGGAAACCACGATTGCGAGAAGAGGCCATCGGTTCCTTCGGGTGGAATCGGACTTCCGATGTGTTTCGAAGGCACCACGGCCTCGGCTTGATCGAGGCGGTCGACCGGATTGCTGAGTAGCGGCGCAGCACGAACCGCCGCAATGGCTTCGACCGGCAGCAGGTCGAGTGCGGACGTCGTCTTCGGTGTGGTGGTCTCGCTCATCGTTTGAAATGCTCGCTGAGTGGATGCGGGATTAAAGCTCCCGCCGGAGCGCTTCTCAACCCGAAGGCGGGTGTGGGAACTCGAACGGCGTCGGATCGATGAACCGACGCAGTACGTTGCCCGTGAGCCGCGCGATGTCATTGTCGTAGTCGTTCGTGGATAACGCGCCAGCGTACGAGATCGAACCCGTACTGAACACTGCGCCGCCCGCAGGTGTTTCGAAGAACGTCATATCGGCGCGGATCTCGGGATCGTTGGCCGGCGGTCGCATCATGAACAGCTCTTCCTTCACGCGCAGCATGCCGGGGCGGTGGTTCTCGGAACTCGCGATGACCAGCGCGTGCGCGGGAGAACCGAGCGATGCGTCGAAGCGATCGATTTCTTCGCCGGCTGCGCCGCCGCCTTGTGTGCCATGTGCGCCGATGATGTCGGTCGGATCCACTCCGTTCATGACGAAGGCCACGCGCGGATTGGAGGCATCCGGCGTAAGTCGATAGTAGGTGCCGCCATCGAAGCCCTGTGCCGCGAATCCTATGCCAACGAGAGTATTGGGGGGACGCCCTATGCGACGCCAGAGTCCGCCGTACTCGCCTGTGAACGCGTGGTAGTACTCGCCCGGATCGGCGATCCACGCTCGCGTGCCGTCTTCCGCGCGGCGCACCTCTATGATCGCCGGATTGTCCGGGCAGTAGGCGATGCGCCAGTAGAATCCGTTGCCACCCATGTACATCAACCGGCCGCCCCCATCGAGCCAGTCGCGCAGGCCGTCGAGCATCGAAGTCGAGTAATACTCGGGATGCGTGCCGGTGATGACCGCCCGGTATCCCGCCAGCGCTGCGGCGCCGTCGCGATGCAGTACCTCGTCGGTGATCACGTCGAACGGCTGGCCGATGCGATGCAGCCACGCGATCAGGTTCGTGTCGGCGACGAACGACCATGGCATGCCTTTCGGCTTCAGGTTCAGCATGGGTCGCAACCGCGACGAGAAGTGCACGCCGCTGCCGTCGCGATGGTGGTCGTAGAGGGAACGTCCGACTTCGGGATGTGCCGCCAGATACGCCTCATTCGCAAATCGCGGTTCGCGTTGTACGTAAACGCCGTTGGAAAAACCGAGGTGCTGGTTCGCGTAAGCGAGGTACGTGGCGGTCGATGCAAGCAGCGCTACCGGTGCGCGTGGGGTGCCCGGTGCCGGGCCTACGAAAAACGTCACGTAGTCTTCGCTTTCGCCGAACGTGAGCTTCACGGCGTATACGCCCGACGGAAGATCGTCCGGAATCGTCCAGCGGATGCTCGGACGCCAGCC
>CAZLDA010000598.1:0-2923 GCA_964557875.1 uncultured Pseudomonadales bacterium
TGATGTGCTGCATTGATTGAAACACCCCGTGCATGTTGGCCTTGCACGTATCGTGGATAGCCTGCCGTCCCTCCATGCGGCCGAACGAACTCGGTAGCTCGTAAACCGAATCCTCAGTGAAACAGTTGGCCCAACCGATCCAGTCGAACGCGTCAGCGCAACGGTGATAGCGATTGATCAGTTTGCGCAAGTCCATCTCCGCTTCGATCCGCTCGATGCGTGATGCGAGACGCTCATCCGGGGTCTGCATGGGCTACTCCTAGGGCGTGGCGGACTGCCAACTCTAACCAACGCCGTACCACACCGCGATGTTCTTGTAGTGCGGATCAGCGCGCAGGCGACCCGAGGAAATCACGATCGGTCTGGTGACGCCCTGCACGCTAGTTCTTCGTGGTACACGGGACCGAACTAGTCGATCAAAACGGCATCCGAGGTGGCGTATCAACCCTAACCAGTTCCACTTCTGACTCCGTGGAGATTTACACCAAGTAGCGACGCGCGTGCCCTGTCAGATTGGAGGGTGATAAGGCGGCGTCGCGATGCGGAAACTCCCGGATCCCGTACCGCTATACATTGCCAATCGAGGAATCGTGACGATGCCAATGAACGAAGCCGACCTGCCGTTCGACCCCGATGCACTTCGAGCAAAGTATCGGGAGGAACGCGACAAGCGCATGCGAATGGATGGCGATCACCAGTACATCCAGGTGGCCGGCGAGTTCGCGCGCTATGACGACGATCCTTATGTCGAACCCGGCTTCACGCGTGACGCTGTCGACGAAGAGATCGATGTCGCGGTGATTGGCGGCGGATTTGCCGGTTTGCTTGCGGCAACGCGTCTGCGAGAAGCGGGGATCAAGGATATTCGCATCATCGAGTCCGGCGGCGACTTCGGTGGAACGTGGTACTGGAATCGATATCCCGGCGCGCAATGCGACATTGACTCGTACTGCTATCTACCGCTCCTCGAAGAAACGAACTACATCCCCAAGGAAAAGTACTCATTCGCACCGGAGATTTTCGAACACGCGCGCCGTATCGGTGAGACCTTCGGTCTCTACGACGTCGCCTACTTCCAAACAAAAGTTACCGAACTGCGCTGGTACGAGCCTTCGCGTCGGTGGATCGTATCGACAAATCAAGGTGACAAGATCCGCGCGCGCTTCGTGATCCAAGCGGCCGGTCCCCTGAATCGGCCGAAGCTGCCCGGTATAGCCGGGATCGATGAGTTTGAGGGCCACACCTTCCACACGAGTCGATGGGACTATACGTATACCGGTGGCGATCACAACGGCAACCTATCGAAGCTGCGTGACAAACGCGTGGCGGTCATCGGTACCGGTGCAACGGCCATCCAATGCGTGCCGCACGTTGGCGCAGCCGCGAAGCATCTGCTCGTATTTCAACGAACACCGTCCTCGGTCGATCTGCGCGGTAACAAACCTACCGATCCGAATTGGGCGCGATCGCTGCAACCTGGTTGGCAACGTAGACGCCGTGAGAATTTCAACGACGTGGTCACGGGCCAACCGTTCGAGGAAGACATGGTCCACGACGGCTGGACCGAGATTTTCCGCAGCCTGCAGACCGGTATCGCATTCGGATCGAGCGGAGACCAGGACCCAAAGGAGGTCGAACGCCTCGCCGAGATTGCGGACTTCCGCAAAATGAATCAGATACGGGACCGCGTCGACTCGACCGTGAAGGATTCGGCCACTGCGGAAGCACTGAAGCCTTGGTATCGGCAGTTCTGCAAGCGACCGACGTTCAACGACGAGTATCTCGCGACCTTCAATCGCCCCAATGTGCAACTCGTCGATGTCAGCCGATCGCAAGGTGTCCAGCGGATGACGAAGGCCGGCATCGTTGCGAACGGCGTGGAATATCCGGTGGACTGTGTGATCTTTGCCACGGGCTTTGAGGTCACCACGTCGCCGCAGCGGCGCGTCAGCTTCAAGATCATCGGCCGTCGTGGCAAGTCACTCTTCGAACATTGGAACCGCGGCTTGAGAACTCTGCACGGCTTCTCCAGCCATGGCTTTCCGAACTGGTTCTTTGTTGGTATTTCGCAGAACGGGTTTTCCGTGAACATGACGTCGACCTTCGACGATCAGGCGCAGCACATCGCGTACATCATCAAACACGCGGAGGAACGCGGGATGACACGTGTCGAGGTCAGCGCCAAGGCGGAACAGCAATGGGTCGATGAAGTGAAGCGTCTCGCCGGAAGCAACCGTTCGTTTGCCGAGGCGTGCACGCCGGGACTCTTCAACAACGATGGTCTGCTAGACAAAGCCGAAGGCAACTTGATCGGGGAGTCGTACGCTCCGGGCGCCAACGCGTTCAATGCGCTTCTGGCTAAATGGCGCGCAAAAGGCGACCTCGACGGATACGAACTCAGCTAATGACTTCGATCGCCCTTCTCGCCGCGTCCTTAGTCGTCGTCCAAGAAGAGTGACCAAGCAAGTTGAGCTGTTTCTACACGCCAGCCACGCTGAGAGTCGACGCGTCGAAATCCAGAGTGACCCATTTACCTGGATCCCGACTTTCAAGCGCGGTGCCGTGCATTGCATCGTCCTCCTCCATTGCCGCGCGTCATCGTTCGAAAACGACCGAATCTACAGCGCACGATACAATCCCGCCAAGCTCCAATCAAACAACGGTGGCGCAATCACCCTACAGCTTCTTTTCACGTCCTCGGGGACCAATGCCGTACCATTGTGTTTCCGTGCAGGTGCGAAGCGTGGATCACTACGTCGTCTATCATCGCCCGGCTACAATGGGGCACAGTGCACTGGACGTTGAGACTCTCTCGGCGCATACCAGCAAGACCGCTGCAACAGGGGCAATTGGCTCGCGAATCTGGCTCATTACGGGCGAAGGACGTCCATGCAGCTTTTATCTACGCGCTTCGTTCATCGTT
>CAZLDA010000599.1:0-2909 GCA_964557875.1 uncultured Pseudomonadales bacterium
CCTGTCCCATGGCGCCGAGACTTCCACCGTATCGACCACGATGCGTTTCGAAAGGAAGTCGCGCCAGTGCGGCACGGTGTTGCGATGATCGAGCCAGCCGGTGGTGGCCGTAGCGGCAACGCCATGCAGACCCATCGAACGTGCCAGTTGATCGCTTGCTTCGAGTTCCGCCGCAACGCGTTCGCTCGGCCCCTCGTGCACCATGATCAGCAAACCGTGATCGGCGCGTGCGTTCGCGGCAAACGAACGCTGAGCTTCGATGGGATCGTATTGGCGCATCACCGGCGGCTGCCAGCCTCGCTGGATCAGCTCGCGTTGGAAATCGAAACCCTGCCGCATCGACGTGGTGAGGAACGCGCTGTAGTCCTGCGTTTCCGGCTTGCGGCGCAGGCTCAGCGTTACGCCGGTGATCACGCCGAGGGTACCCTCGCTCCCGAGCAGCAGATGGCGCAGGTCCGGCCCGGCCGATGCGCGCGGTGCTTTACCTGCGTGAATCACGCTGCCGTCGGCCAGTACCGCCTCGATCGAGTAGACGATGTCTTCGATGTTGCCGTTCGCGGTGCTGAACTGACCCGACGCGCGCGTGGCGATCCATCCTCCGACACTGCTCACGGCGACGGATTGCGGCCAGTGGCCTATCGTCAGGCCCATTGCGGCAACTTCGTCCTCTGCTTCGCTGCCTCGCTTGCCGGCGTCGAAACTCGCCAACAGATTCACCGGGTCGATGCGGCGCGTCTGATGCATCGACGACATGTCCAGCAACAGTTGGTCCTGATGCGTCATCACACCGCCGCACACGCCGCTGCCGAGGCCAAACGGCACGATCGCAACACCCGCGACGCGGCACGCATTTACCGTTGCCACAACATCGTCGATCGTACGCGGCCGAACCACACAACGAGGCCGCGGCGCCGCGCGATTCTGCAGATCGTCGAGGTGGCTCAGAACCCAGTAATCGTGGCGGCGTTCGTCGAGCGTTGCCGCGTCCGTCAGTACTTTGTCGGCACCGAGTTGTCGCGCCAGCGACTCTACGAAGGCGTCGCTCACGCGGCGTTACCACCGCTCACCGCGGCGGCTCCGAGCGGCGCGCGTTCCATCGCTCGGATCGCAACGCAAGCTTCGATCTGACGATCTGCTTCCGCCTCGGACCAGCCGAGCAGCGGCGCCATTGCCTCTGCAGCGGGGCGGAGCGACGCGATGCCGCCGTCGAGATCGAAGCGCGCATCCAATAGTCCTCGAGCGTCAGCGCGCCTTCCTTCAACACTGCGTGGCGTGCTTCGGCGTGAATGCCGCCGTTCACCATCGCCACGGCTTCGGTGCCGTATAGCATCATCAGGCGCTCTGCGTCCGGCCCCTTGAGTCCGGCGCCGACGAGTTGCTGTGTGAGCACCGCCGGAGGGCCTGCCAACGCGCCGCCGGGCAGCGCTTCTTCTGCGGTCGTACTCGCAGGCCCGTTGCGGCCGAGACGCTTCACACACAGATCGACGATGCGTTCCGCCATGCGGCGATAAGCGGTGAGTTTGCCGCCTGCGATGGTGATGATGCCGGCAGGACTTTCCATCACTTCGTCGCGGCGCGAGATTTCTGATGGCGACTTTTTGCCGGGCTCTGCAATCAACGGTCGAATGCCGGACCACAACGCGAGCACGTCGCCGCGTTGCAGAGGTTGCGTGCGGAACACGCGATTGGCGGCGGAGAGCAGATAGTCGACGTCGTCGCCGCTGATCGCCGGCCAGTAGTCGCTGTCGGCGTAGAACGTATCGGTGGTGCCGATGTACGCAACATTGTCGCGCGGCACTACGAACACGCCGCGTTTGTCAGCCGCCGTCATCGTGACGGTGTGTCTGATCGGTAGCCGCTCGCGCGACAGCACCAGGTGCACGCCCTTGCTGAGCGCGAGACGATCGCCCGCGTCTGCGCGTTCGAGTTTGCGGATGTGATCGGCCCACGGACCCGTTGCGTTGACGATGACCTTCGCACGCAGTTGCGCGGTATGGCCGTTGCCGAGTGTGTCGGTTACCGTCAGCGCCTTAGCAGTGCCGTTGGCGCAGTCGATTCCCGTCACTTCCGCATAGTTCACGACTACTGCGCCGTGTCGGGATGCGCTGCGCACGTTGCCGAGTGTCAGTCGGCCGTCGTCGGTAACGTATTCGGGGTACACGATCGCGCCGGACAGTCCGTCAGTGATCAACGCCGGCTCTTCTTCTGCCAATCGTTCCGTGGTCCACAACTGATGCCGGTCGTCCGCTTCGACGCTGCCGAGCTTTTCGTAGGTCCATAGTCCCGTTCGGAAGGTTGCCACGGCGGCACGATTGCGCGCCGGCACGATGAACAGCGTGCGCCGGGCGAGGTGAGGGGCGATGTCGCGCACTGTCTTCCGCTCGAGGGCCGCTTCGCGCACCAGTGCCATGTCGCCTTGTGCGAGATAGCGGATGCCGCCATGCACGAGTTTTGACGAGCGGCTCGACGTTCCGGCCGCGAAATCGCGCGCTTCGACGAGCGCCACGGACAACCCCCGCATTGCCGCGTCGCGTGCGATACCTGCACCGGTGATGCCGCCGCCGATTACCGCAACGTCGAAATTCACCGCACCGAGTTCGGCGAACAGCGCAGCGCGGTCGCGCAAATCGAGATCTGAAGTCTTCATTTACGTTTCAGTCGACTCCCTTCGACGTAGTAGCGTTGATGCCAGATGCCGTCGCCGGGCTCGTCACCTAACGGCATGCGCCAGGCGCGCACGTTCGCGTTTGCAAACGCGACGCGAAACAGCGCGCGCGGCTGATCGATGGTGGTGTGGATGTACGCTTCGGCTGCATCGGGCGGAACGTAACGGCGTGCGATGCGCCGATAACGTTCGCGCCACAGATCGTCCTCGCCGAGGTCGTGAATCAGTTCGGCTGCGCCTTCGG
>CAZLDA010000600.1:0-2896 GCA_964557875.1 uncultured Pseudomonadales bacterium
GTGCCGTCGCGCGTATCGGCTACAACGGCATCAAGGGGACTTGGGCTTGGGGCGGCGTCGATCTGCGCTATGCGGATGAAGCCAGTTGGTTCGGCCACGAGGTCGTGTACGGCGTCACCGTCAACAACGGCCCGACAAGAACCGACACGTGGGAGTCGGCGCTGGCGGGTGCCCCGACGGCTGCATCCGGCCTGTCGCGCAGACCCAGGGCTGCCCCGCTCGCAAATTCGCTTTCAGGCATCGTCGCGGGCGTTGGTTTTTACACGATGTGGGACGATGTCGTTTATGCCGAAGTCAGCCTCTACGATGGGCTGAATCGCGACACGCTGAATGCGCTCGGTGTCGATCCGCTGAACGGCAGCGATTCTATCGACGGGTTGGTGTCGTATGGTCGCCTCGCGGCGCAACGGGAATTCGGCGAAGGGCGCCATTTCATCGAAGTCGGTGTCTACGGCCTGCATGCCGGCGTTTTCCCGCGCGACACGCAAACTGCCGGTTCGAATGTGTTCATCGATGTCGACATCGACGCGATGTATCAATGGATCGAAGATCCCGCGGTAAGCACGTCAGATTCATTCACGGCGCGGCTTGCCTATCTCTACGAACGCGCGGAACTCGACGCGAGCAGCGCTCTCTTCGGCACGAACGCCGTCGACGTGATGTCGCTCTGGCGCGCCGACGTCACCTACTCAATCGACGCGACATGGACATCGACGATCCACTACTTCGCGGCCGACGGCACGCCCGACGCCGCTCGCTGGGGAACACCCGGCGGCCGGATCGACAGTTCGGGCTGGATCGGCCAGCTGGACTACGTGCCGTGGGGCAAACCTGACTCGCCGTTCGAGTGGCTGAACGCGCGCGTCACGTTGCAGTATCTCGCCTACAACGAATTCAACGGCCGCTCCGATAACGCGTCGGACAGGAACACCTTCCTTATCGGCGTTGCTCTCTTCGGGACGGCGAGCCAATGAAAGATCGATACATGCATTCAGCACGGATCAGCCTCCGCACCAGCATGGCGGCGGTCGTCCTCGCACTCCCGTTGGTCGCGGCGAGCGCAGACAGCACGGACGGTGAGGTCGACCAGAAGGGGCTTCGCTTCACCAAGTCTTCTGTCGCGATCCCTGTCGGCGGCAGGGTTCACTTCCGCAACAGCGACGATGTCATTCACAACATCATGACGATCGACGCGAACGACGAACCCGAGGATCAAGGGTTGCAGAAGCCAGGCGAGACGATTTCGACCAAGTTCGACACGGCCGGCGACTATCAAGTGCGCTGTGCCATCCACCCGAAGATGAAGATGACCGTCAAGGTCGGGCAAGAGTGAGCGCGAGCTGAGTCCGCATGCCGATACGCTTGAAAATCCTGCTCGGCTGCCTCGGCTTTCTCGCCGTAACGGTGGTGCTCGGCCTCTATCTCCGCGACCAGGAATCTCGCCTTGGCCAGTTGTCGATGGACGTGTACGACAACGCGCTGATTGGCGTGAGCTATGTGCACAAAGTGCAGACCGGCTTCGTCCGCCTTGCGGCCGATGAACGCGCGACCGCTTCACCGTTTGCAACGATGAAGGCCCGCGCGCGGCTTGAAGAGCTCCTGGCCGACATCGAAATCGTGAAGGAAAGGGCGATCTCGGACAAGGGTCGCAAAGGTGCTGAAGAAATTGGTGTCGCTCTGCAAAGTCTGCAGGACAACCGCCTGCGTCCGGACCTGTTGACGCTCCTATCGGAAATCGATCGGCGCCTCGAAAAACTCGTTCAGAAATACACCGCTGACGGCTTCATGTACCGCGTCCGCTCCGAACGGCTCGTCGAGGCGACGGATCAGGGCGTTATGATCGCGCTTGTCGTTGCTGCGCTCCTTGCAATCTGCCTTACGATCATCCTCAGTCGGTCGATCCTCCCGCCTTTAAACCGCGCGGTCGGCATCGCGAGGTCCATTGCCGAGGGGCGGCTCGACAACAAGATTGAAGCCAAAGGTCGGAGCGAAACGGCGCGCTTGCTGGACGCGCTGCGCGTGATGCAGGACTCTATCGCTGAGAGCGCGCGCCGTGGCGAAGCGCTACGCGTGGCCGAGGTGGCGCGCGTCGAGGCTGCCGAGTCGGCTAACAGGGCGAAATCCGAATTCCTTGCGATGATGAGCCACGAAATCCGCACGCCGTTGAACGGTGTGATCGGCATGACTGGCGCACTGCTCGACTCGCCGCTCACCGACCAACAGCGGCGCTTTACGACCGTCGTTCGCGACTCAGGCGAACACCTGCTCGGTCAGATCAACGACGTGCTCGATCTTTCGAAGCTCGAAGCCGGCGGTGTCGAGCTGGATGACGTTGCATTCGATCTGCACGCGCATCTGCACCAGACGGCGGAAATGATTGCGCCACGCGCCCGCACCAAGGGGCTGCAATACGAATTGAAGATCGAGCAGGGTGTGCCGCGGTTCGCGCGCTCGGATGCCGGTCGACTGCGCCAGGTCATTTTGAACATGATCGGCAATGCCGTGAAATTCACCGAGAAGGGCGGGATCGCAATCTGCGCTGCCGCCGTCAGGGCAGTCGACGGCAAGCAGGCGCTACGCGTGAGTGTGACCGACACCGGCATCGGCATTCCCGCCAAACACATCAGTCGTTTGTTTCGCAACTTCACGCAAGCCGATGCGTCGATCTCGCGCCGCTTCGGCGGCACCGGATTGGGCCTCGCGATCTCGAAGCGGCTCATCGAACGATTGGGGGGGCGTATCGGCCTTGAGAGCGAAGTCGGCCGCGGTTCGACGTTCTGGTTCGAAGTGCCGTTGGTGGTGGCGACAGAGCACGAGGTCGAAGAGGGGGAGTACACGGTTTCGGCCAAGAGGTTCGCCGACGCGCTTGCCGTAGTCCATGAGCGCAAAGCCGCGT
>CAZLDA010000601.1:0-2889 GCA_964557875.1 uncultured Pseudomonadales bacterium
CACTGCGAGGCGCGCGTCCTTCACCTGCGACGTCGACTCGCCGCGCAACTGCCGCGTGGCTTCGATCAGCAGGAAGATGCCGCGCATGCCCGGGTGGTTCGACGAGAGGCCGCCGCCATCCGTGTTCAAGGCCGGACCCTCTTTCGGCCGATCGAATCGCAGCCGTCCGCCGGTCACGTATGCGCCACCCTCGCCCTTCTTGCAGAAGCCGAGATCTTCGAGCAGCGTCAGCACGGTGATGCTGAACGAGTCGTAGATCATCGCGATGTCGATTTCGGACGGTTTCACGCCGGCTTCGCCGAACGCCGGCGGACCCGACTGGCGCGCCGCGCTCACCGTGATGTCGCCGCCGTTTTCCGGATATTTCGTTGCTTCGCCCGTGCCGAGAATCCATACCGGCTTCTTCTTGCAGTCGCGCGCGACGTCGGCTGCCGCGATGACCACCGCACCGCCGCCGTCGGAGATCATGCAGCAGTCGAGGCGATGCAGCGGATCGGCGATCAACGGCGAGTTGATGACGTCCTGAACGGTGGTTTCGCGGATGTCGAGAAAGCCGAGCGCGGTCATCGCAGCCACCGCTTCCGGATTACGCATGGCGTGCAACCGCGTAGCCGTGCCGATTTCCGCGAGTTGTTCGCTCGTCGTGCCGTATTGATGCATGTGGCGACGCGCAACCATCGCGTAGTTCGATACCAGCGTCATGCCGGCAAACGAATCCATGTTCTCGGCCGGGTGTGTACCGAAACCACCGCGTCCACCCGTTCCGATCGCCATCGCCTGGCTCAGCGCGTTCGAACCGTACGTCAGCAGTGCCACGCGCGCTTTGCCTGCGGCGATGTCACGCTTCGCGTGCGCCGCGTGGAACTCGTATGAGCTGCCGCCAACCGCGGTGGTGTCGATGACGTTCGGCTTCAAACCGAAATACTCGGCAATCGTCAGGCCGCTCAGTCCGCCGCCGCCCTCGCCGGCGTCGTAGATTGCGTCGACGTCTTTCCACGTCAGGCCCGCATCGGCGAGCGCCTTCGCTGCGCTCGCAGCTTTGATCTGCATCGAACTGACTTTGCCGTCGACTTTGCGCGACGGATATTCGTGTACGCCGACGATCGCGGCGTCTCTCGTTTGGCTCACCACTGTGCTTCCCCCGGCTTCGTTCTTCGCGTCAGTCTAAGTGCAACGCTCGCAGCGCCGCTACTGCAGCTTGCGTCTCACTACGATGGTGGCCGAGGACAGCGCGAGCGTGCCGATCACCACCAGCGGCCACGCATTCTTCAATATTTCGACGGGCGGCATCGCCTTCGAAAAACTGCCTTGGATGATCACGAGAAAATGCTTGAGCGGACTCGCTTCCGCGATGATCTGCAGCCAGTGCGGCATGTTCTCCACCGGCGTTGCGAAGCCGGAAATCATGATCAACGGATAGCCGATCGCAAAGACGCCGAGGATCGCCTGCTGCTGCGAATTGCAGATCGACGACAGCATCAATCCGATGCCGATGAGCGAGAACACGAACAGCGTTACCGCCATGAACAGCAATGGAATCGAGCCGGCGAGCGGAATCCGGAACACGAGCGCGCTCACCGCGATCATCATCATCGCCTGAAAGATCGAGATGATGAATGCCGGAACGCATTTCGAGATGACGATCTCGTTCGGCGACGAAGGCGACACCAGGAGTTGATCGAACGTGCCGAGCTCGCGCTCGCGAGCGATCGACAAACCTGTTACGACCAATGTGTTGAACATGACCAGGATTCCGGTCATCCCCGGAACGACGAACCATAGATAGGTGAGGTTCTCGTGGAACCAGTTGCGCACTTCGGTGCGGGGCATGCCGGCGGCACGACTACCGATCAACTCGGCGCCGTAGTCGCTCGTGACGGTCTGTAGATAACTGAGCGCGATCTGCCCGGAGTTGCCGCGTCGTCCGTCGATCAACACCTGCACGTTCGACGGTCGACCGGCGGCGACGTCGCGCGAAAAATCGGCGCCGATGTGCATGCCAACGAGCACCTTCCGTCGATCGAGCAACTGTGTAAGGGCCTCCGGTCGATCGACCACAATGACTTCGTCGACGAAGCTCGCCTCGGAAATTCGCTGCACCAGTTCGTGGCTGGCGCGACCCGCGTCGTCGTCAACGATGGCAATGTCGACGTTGCGGACCTCCAACGTTGCGGCAAACGACAACACGAGCAGTTGCATCGCGGGTGGAAGAATGAACGAGATGAGCGTTTGCGGGTTGCGCAGATTACTCAACAACTCCTTCACTACCTGCGCGACGAGCCGCATCAGAATTCCACGCTCTTGTGGGTGTTACGCGCGACCAGCACGAAGAAGCCGACGCCGACACCGATCATTGCGAGCATGTTCGGTATGAACTGCTCCCAGACATCGCCGCTCAGGAACACCGTCTGCAGCGATGCGACGAAGTAGCGTGCAGGAATCAGATACGTGACCACCTGCAACCAGCCCGGCATGCTGTTGATCTCGAACAGGAACCCCGAAAGCATGAATGCGGGCAGAAACCCGCTCATTGCGGCGAGCTGCGAGGCCACGAGCTGGTTGTGCGAGACGGTGGAGATCAGCAAGCCCTGACCAAGCGCTGGTACCAGAAACGCCGATGTGAGCAGGAACAGCGCCGCGTACGATCCGCGCAACGGCACGCCGAACGCATGTGTTGCGAGCATTGCGCATCCAAACGTGGCGGCGAGACCGAGCCCGAAATAAGGCAGCAGCTTGCCGAGCAGGTTTTCGAATGCGGTGGCAGGCGTCGACATCATCGCTTCCATGGTGCCGCGCTCCCTCTCGCGCGCGACCACCTACGCAGTCAGCAATGTGCCGATCAACGTCATGATGATCGCGATCGCACCCGGAATCAGGAAGAACCGGCTG
>CAZLDA010000602.1:0-2882 GCA_964557875.1 uncultured Pseudomonadales bacterium
CCGTGATAGCCGGATTTCCAACCGGGCTCCCACCACGTCGCTTGTGTTGCAAGCATTCCGGTGACCTTGTCCCAGTCGTACAGATCGGTACCTTCGATGCGTTGATCCCATGCCGGCAGACCCGCCGTGTGCGAAAGCAGATGCCGCACCAGCACGTTGCTTTTGCCGTTCTGACCGAACTCGGGCCAGTATTTTTCGACAGGCGCGTCTGCATCGACCAGCCCGCGGCTGATCAGCACGAGCAATGAAAGGCAACTCATGGTTTTCGTGGTGGAGAACACGTTGATGATGGTGTCGTGCTTCCACGGATTCGTGCGTGCGGCATCCTGATATCCGCCCCATAGATCCACCACCAACTCGCCGTCTTTGACCACCGCCACCGATGCGCCGACGTCGCCGTTCTGAGTGAAATTGGCGGCAAACGCGTCTTTGACCGCAGCGAGGTTGCTGGCACACGTACCGCTGATGTCGACATTCATTGAGGGTCCCCCTTCGTGTTCTCTTCGTGTCTGGTTAACCGCGCCGCAATTGGAAGCGGATGAAATCGTCGATCGTTTTCCGCGCGTCCTCTGGATCGGATACGGTGCGCAGCTGGTCGATCAGCCTCTCGCACGCTTTGACGGCGTCGGCCCGCGTCGCGAAAGGCCCCACCTCGATGTGTTCGCGCGTCGTGAAATACCACGCCCCATTCGCCATCAGGAAGCGGTCGCTGCTGCGAAAGTGTCGGCCGCCGGGCGGCTCGCCTTTTCTGCGAAGGGGCATAGCGCGTATTCCGCGATCCGAGTGGCGATGTTAGCAACAATGCCGCATCGCGCGAGAGGCGCACACGTTGCATGGGAGCGCCGTGAAGGGGTGGTGCACGTGGGACACCCCGGTCTCGAGAGAAAGAGCGATAGGGGTAGCACTTTCTCGAGCCCGTTTTAGTTCGGGTGCCCCACGGCGAAGCCAGTGTGCTGCGTCGCGGCGCGCGTCTGAATCGGCGTCGTCGCCGTTTGCGTGTCGGCTCCCTCCGACGGTGGCGTAAGTTCGGTAGCGCACGCCGCTGCGTCGGATAAACCGCGTACACTGCCTCTGTATAACCTGAGGATCGAACGATGAAAGCTACCGCCGTGTTGATGGTTGCTGCCCTGTCCGCCGTGCTGTTGGCGTCGGGTTGCGAGAAGAAGAGTCCGGTCGACAAGGCCGTCGACACCACGAAAGATGCGCTGAACGTGCGCGATCACGAGAAGTTGAAGGACGCGGCTGAAGACGCCAAGAGCGCAGTCGACAACGCAGCCGAAGGGGTGAAGGACGCGGCGAACGGCGAGTAAATCGTCGGATCGAGCTTCGAGTCGATTTAGACTCCTGTCCTTTGGACATGGATGACAGTCGCAATGATCAGCTACAGCACCCTCGGTACGAACGACATGCAGCGTTCGATCCGCTTTTACGATCCGGTGTTTGGCGCGCTCGGCGGCGAGCGTACGACCACCAGCGATACCTGGACCGGTTACGGTCGCAAGGGCGACCGCGGCATGTTCTTTCTGACGCAGCCCTTCAATAAAAAGGAAGCGACGGCCGGCAATGGCGTGATGCTGGCGGTGCTCGCCGAAACGCGTGCGGCCGTCGATGCGTTTCATGTTGCGGCGCTTGCGAACGGCGGCGTTTGCGAAGGCCCGCCGGGTGTACGCGCAGGAATGGATCCGGTCTTCTACGCGGCTTACGTGCGCGATCCCGACGGCAACAAGCTGTGCGCGTACGTGCGCAAATGAGCCGTTAGCCCCTAGCCAGTTTCCGGACGAGCATGTCGGGGTCCGATAGCGTGATGGCGTCGGCGCGCAGCGCGAGTGCCTGCGACATTCCCGGTTCGTTGGAATCCACGTTCCACAGGTTCACGCGCAAGCCGAGCGAATGCGCTTCGGCGACGTCGTTTGCGCTGACGTCGTGGACGAGCGGTCCCCACCAATCGCCGCCCGCGGCTTTGATCGCCCGCGGGATGCTGTTGTCGAAGCGGCGCGGGTCGAACTCGCCATACCAGAGATATGGGTCGATTGGCCCGCGATTGCGATTCATCGCAACGACGCGCGCCGGATCGATCGTTAGAAAATCGGTTTCGATTTCGTTGCTGATTGAGCGGGCGAACGACAGTGTGTCCCACTCGAACGCGAGTAGCACCGTCCGGCGCTGCAATCCCGCTGCAGTGACGTCTTCGACGATCTGCCTGACGAGTTCGTTGGGCTGCGAGCTGATGTCGCGCTGAAACGGCGTCGTCTTGATCTCTATCCACAGCATGGCGCCGGCGTTGCCATCGACGTATCCGCGCAACAGGTCGCGCAGCGTGGGGATGGCTTCGCCGTCCAGAGCGCGACAATCCGGATACTCGGACAGCTCTCTGGAACCGGGCTGGTAACGACCCACGTCGTAGTTTTGCAATTCCGCGAGCGTCAGCGCGCAGATCGCTGGTGCCGGTGCCTTCACCCATGCGCCCGACCGATCTCTCGCGATGCGTGGGTTCAGGCGGTAGTCGTGATGCACCACCACATGGCCATCTGCGCTCAGATGCACGTCGAACTCGATACCGTCGAAGGGTTGTTGCAGGCAATACGCGAATCCGGCGGCGGTGTTCTGCGGATAGCGGCCCGCGCAACATTCGCTCGCGACGATTTGTACCGACATTGATTCATTCCGAAGCGGATTCGGGCGAACAGAGTGCGTCAAGCCTTCGCGTGACGGCAAGCACCGGGCATCGCTTCGGAATCGTGCAGTAGAATCACGCGCTAACCGAGGTACTGCGATGTCCGAAAAACCGCCGGTCTGTCCGCGTTGTACGAAGCCGCTGCCGATCTGCATCTGCGATCGGGTCGAGCCCGTGCAGACGCAGCTGCGCGTCGTGATGCTGCAGC
>CAZLDA010000603.1:0-2875 GCA_964557875.1 uncultured Pseudomonadales bacterium
TGCGCAACACCGCCGGCCGCGTAGTGATCGATCACGGCCTCCAGCGTGGCCAGGCTGCCATCGTGCATGTAGGGCGCGGTGATTGCCACGTTGCGAAGTGTGGGTGTGCGATAGCGCCAGCGATCGGCCGGTTGCAGCGTGGCCTCGTATCGGCCCAGATCGTTCGCCATGGGTACCTGCACATCGATCGTCAAGGTAACCACCTCGCCGGGCGCGAGTTGCAGTTGCTTCGGCGCGGCCTGCATCGAGGCGGCATAACCGATGCCCGTGTCGTGGTACAGCTCGTCGGTGAACTGCGCGGACCGTTCCGCAATCGTGTGGCACGCGATGCAACCGCGTGCATTGAACGCTGCGAAGCCGCGCCGTTGTTCTTCCGTTAGGGCGGATTGCTCCTTCCCGAAGTACCAGCGATCGAACGCTGAATCGGCCGAGATGAGTGTGCGCTCGTAGGCGGCCAGCGCACGCCCCACATTGGTTACGTTGGGCATATCGGCGAATGCGTCGGCAAATCCCTTCGTATACTCCGGCAACGCCGCGATGCGCTCCAGCACGCTGCCTATAGACGGGTTGCCCATCTCGTTGGCAGCAAGCAACGGTGACCAGATCTGCAGTTCCAGCGAAACCTCGCGGCCATCGTGAAACAGTCGGGGCCGGTATGCCACGTTGTACAGCGCCGGTGCGTTGCGTTTCACCGACAAGCCGCCGAAGCCCACCGGAGTCGCCAGTTCGTTTTGCGTGAAGGCTTGCTCCGGCACATGGCACATGCCGCACGAGAGTGTGCCGTTGAACGAGAGGCGTCGGTCGAAGAACAGCTTGCGGCCGAGATCAACGGAAGCCTTCGAATCTGGCTCGGCCAACGCCGGCAAACCCAACGGCGGTTCGGCAGCTCCTGCGCATGCACAGACCGCGAACAGCAGCACACCGAAACCCCAGTTCAGGGTAGACCTGTCATTCATGACGAGTAGTATGCAGGTCGGAAAGCAGGGAGAAGACCCATGAAAAGAACCACCTTCATCGCATTTTGCCTCACCAGTCTCTTGTGCCTCACCGCCAGCGCCGACGAAACCTGTATGTCGCCCTACATGGCAAAAATCGTCGGACAGGAAGACTTCGTATACGTCTGGACGCTCGGCATGGTCGGCGTCGGCGACGAGCAGGACAAGCTCGTCACCGTCGACGTCAACCCGAAATCGAAGAACTACGGCAAGGTCGTGGACCAGGTGTCGGTGGGCGGCCGTAACGAAGCGCACCATACCGGTCTCACCGACGACCGTCGCTTCCTGTGGGCCACCACGCTCGACACCAGCCGCATGTTCATCTTCGACGTGCACACCGACCCGGCGAAGCCGAAGCTCGTACGCACCATCGAAGACTTCGTAAGCGCCAGCGGCGGCGTCGTCGGTCCGCACACCAGCTATGCGCTGCCCGGCCGAATGCTGCTTACGGGACTCTCGAACAACAAAGACCACGGCGGACGAACCGCGATGGTGCAATACACCAACGCCGGCGAGTACATCTCCACCACCTGGATGCCCGTCGATGGCGCCCTGCAAGGCGCCGTCAAAACCGGCAAGTTCGCCGATGGCTACGGTTACGACGCACGGGCGCTGCCGCGCCTCAACGTGCTCGTTACGTCGTCGTTCACCGGCTGGAACAACTACATGATGAACCTCGGCAAGCTGATGGCCGATGCGGAGGCGATGAAGCACTTCGGCAACACCGTGGTGGTGTGGGATCTGCACACGCTGCAACCGAAGAAGATCTTCGACGTACCCGGCTCACCGCTCGAACTGCGTTGCGCGTGGGGTGCAAACCACAACTACTGCTTCACCGCCACGGCACTCACCTCGAAGATCTGGCTGATCTACCTGGACGAGGCCGGCGAGTGGCAGACGAAGGCCGTGGCCGACATCGGCGACGCCAGCAAAATCCCGCTGCCCGTCGATATCTCGATCTCCGCCGAAGACGACCTGCTGTGGGTCAACACGTGGAACGACGGCAAAGTGCGCCTGTTCGACATCCGCGATCCGCATGCGCCCAAGCAGGTTTTCGACCAGCAGATCGGCGAGCAGTTGAACATGGTTTCCGAAAGCTGGGACGGCAAGCGGATCTACTTCACCTCTTCGCTGCTCGCGAACTGGGACAAAACCACCTCTACCGGCGGCGACCTGCAGTTCTTCAAGCTGTACTCGTGGGATGGCAAAGAGCTGAAGCCGCAGTTCAACATCGACTTCGTGAAAGAAAATCTCGGTGCGCCGCACCAGATGCGCTTCGGTGCTTACTCGCTGTACGGCCAGAAGGCGCCGGCAGGTCAGGTAGCCCAACAATAATGCGATGGCGCACCTCGCTCGCCGCGGTGGTCGTTGCGGCGAGCGGCGCGGCTCACGGGGAGCATCAACACCCCGCGCCAACCGTGCTTGCGCCGGGCTACTTCGCGCTCGAGTTCCCCGCTCCGGTTCCCGGTTCCTATCAACTGCCGCCGTTCTCGGTTGCGGCGGATGGGGCCGTGCTCGACGACGCGGGTAACCCCAAGAACCTCTACGACTTCTACGGCGACCGCGTGGTGCTGCTCAGCTTCATCTACACCACGTGCAGCGACGTGAACGGCTGTCCGCTTGCTGCCTACGTGCTGAAGCGCGTGCAGGACCGCGCAATGATGGATCCACAAATGCGCGAGCAACTACGCATCGTCAGCCTGTCGTTCGACCCGCAACACGACACGCCCGCCGTGATGAAGGAATACGGCGAGCGGTTGCGCGCGCCTGGTTTCGACTGGACGTTTCTCACAGGGGCATCCGAGGCCGCGCTGCAGGGCACGTTGAACGCCTACGACCAATCGGTGTATCGGGACGAGTCGGGCACTCTCTCGCACATT